>JALWTJ010000431.1 GCA_027082895.1 Hyphomicrobiales bacterium
GGCTGTCCGTGGGTGAGGAAGGGGTGGGAAAGGGGTGTGATTATGAGGAGTTCCGGGGCAGATGACGGGTTGGCGCGTTCCGGGGGTTTCGTGAAAACGACGCCCAACTCATGCTGGGCTTTTCCCTTCCTGTCTTTTTCACCTGATTCCCCCTGTCCATCGTCATGCTCGGGCCTGACCCGAGCATCTGTTGGGCAGGCATCTATTGGGTTTTCTGGACCCTCGGGTCGTCCCTGGCCTCGCGCCGGCGGGCTGTGCGAGGGCGACGCAGGTATCGGGCTGCCCGTGGGTGAGGAAGGGGCGGGCTGTGAGAGGGTGACGAAGGTGGTGGGAAAGGGGGATGTGGCAAGGCTCCTTTGAGCCTTGCCGTTTGTTATCAGGAGGATCTCTGAATAAAGTGCCTATCAGCGCTTGCGACTAGGTTCTCCTTTTGTATCGCCTCGTCCCGGTTTCGGAATTCGTTCTACCGTAGTTGTTTTTGGGCGGCGATTTGCTTCTTTTACTGTCATAAAGAGACCCGTTTTTGAGTCTCGACCGATGTCAAAAGTTTTACGTTTGTTTGTCATTGAAAATCTCCAATTTGACAATTAAAGATGTCCAGCCCTATCGACAATGGCGAATTAAGTTGCATTATGAAAATGCAATTTGAGTGAGAGTTTCGCAAATTGCCCCGCACGGGCCAAACCGGTTTGATGTGCGGCGCCGAGGTCGAGACAGCAATCTCGATCTCGGCGAATTGGGAACTTAGCTATAACTGGGTTGTCTCCAATGATTTTGAGTTGATTTCAGCCCCACTGTTGTTTTTATTCCCTATTTGTTCTTGTCAGGAAACTAGCTCAGCCAAAAATGACTGAGCTATGTCTCGTTTATGGTTTACCTCCCAATCAACTGCACCCCGTGGTGCTGCCGCAGGTTTCGCATTTCAGGCAGGTGCCGTTGCGCACAAGGGTAAAGTTCTGGCATTCGCCGCACGCTTCGCCCACATAGCCCTTCATCTGCGCTTCGGCGCGGCGGGAGCTTTGGGAGCGGGCAGTGGCGGAGGCGGCCGAGGTGCCTTTGGCGGCGCGGGCGGGGGCGGCATACCCCTTTGCCTGTTCCTCCTCCGGCTTGAGCAGGGTTTCCAGATTGGAATCCGGGGCCGGCTGGGTGGCCACGGCCATGGCGGTGGCGGCGCTGGTCTGCATGGCCTGCACCGGCGTGCTGGGGGCAGGGGGCTCGTCGGAGGTCACCAGCATCAGCTTGGTGTCCTTGTTCATGCGGCCCCGGGTCAGCCCCTTGGATACATACTGGTCCGCCGATACGCTGTCGGTGGTCGGGCGGTCGCCCTTGTCGGACTTGACGCCCCCGCCGATGGTGGTGGCACCGGCATCGGGGATGACATGGGCCAGGTCGGAGCGGTCCAGGTAGGACACGGCCAGTTCGCGGAACACATAATCCAGGATGGAGGTGGCGTTCTTGATCGAATCGTTGCCGGTGACCATGCCCGCGGGCTCGAAGCGGGTAAAGATGAAGGCCTCGACGAATTCGTCCAGGGGCACCCCGTATTGCAGCCCGAGGGAAATGGCGATGGCGAAATTGTTCATCATGGCGCGGAAGGCGGCGCCTTCCTTGTGCATGTCGATGAAGATTTCCGCCAGCCGGCCATCATCATATTCCCCGGTGTGCAGGTAGACCTTGTGGCCGCCCACATTGGCTTTCTGGGTATAACCCTTGCGCCGGTCGGGAACCCGTTCGCGCTCGCGGACACGCTCCACGATGCGCTCGGCCACGATGGCGGCGCGTTCGGCGGCCGGTTTGGCCACCAGCTCTTCGACGGCATCTGCGACGTCTTCGTCGTCATCAGCCAGAATGGAGGCATTGAGGGGCTGGGAGAGCTTGGAGCCGTCCCGGTAAAGGGCATTGGCCTTCAGGGCCAGTTTCCAGCTGAGCATGTAGGACTGCTTGCAATCCTCCACCGTGGCGTCGTTGGGCATGTTGATGGTCTTGGAAATGGCGCCCGAGATGAAGGGCTGGGCGGCGGCCATCATGCGGATATGGCTTTCCACGGACAGGTAGCGGGTGCCCAGCTTGCCGCAGGGGGAGGCACAATCGAAAACCGGCAGATGGTCCGGCTTGATGTGCGGTGCCCCTTCAAGGGTCATGGCGCCGCAGATATGGACGTTGGCGTTTTCGATATCCAGCTTTGAAAAGCCGATGGCTTCCAGAAGGTTGAAGTCGAAATCGTCCAGCTGTTCGTCGGTCAGGCCAAGGGTGTTTTTGCAGAAATCCTCGCCCAGGGTCCATTTGTTGAAGGCAAACTTGATGTCAAAGGCCGAGGCCAGCGCGTCATTGGCCGCCTTGATGGCCGCATCGGTGAACCCCTTGGCGCGCAGGGTGCCGGGGTTGATGGCCGGGGCCTGGTTCAGGTTGCCATGGCCCACCGCATAGGCTTCGATTTCGGCGATTTCGCTTTCCGAGTAGCCAAGGGTTCTGAGGGCCGGGGGGACGGCGCGGTTGATGATCTTGAAATAGCCACCGCCGGCCAGTTTCTTCATCTTGACCAGGGCAAAGTCCGGCTCGATGCCGGTGGTGTCGCAATCCATGACCAGGCCGATGGTGCCGGTGGGGGCCACCACAGAAACCTGCGCATTGCGATAGCCATGGGCTTCGCCCAGTTCAAGGGCCTTGTCCCAGGCCGCCCGGGCCCTGCTGATCAGGTTGGCGTCAGGGCAGGCGGTCCCATCCAGGGGAACCGGATTGATGCTGAGATCCTCATAGCCATCGGTTTCGCCATGGGCGGCGCGCCGGTGGTTGCGAATGACACGCAGCATGGGTTCCCTGTTGTTGGCAAAGTCCTTGAAGGGGCCAAGTTCGGCGGCCATTTCGGCGGAGGTGGTATAGGAAACACCGGTCAGAATGGCGGAGACGGCGCCGCAGATGGCCCGGCCCTCCTCACTGTCATAGGGAATGCCCGAGGTCATCAGATAGCCCCCGATATTGGCATATCCGATACCAAGGGTGCGGTACTCAAAGGAACGCTGGGCGATGGCCCGTGAGGGGAACTGGGCCATCATGACCGATATTTCCAGCACGATGGTCCACAGGCGTGTCGTGTGCTCGAAGGCTTCGGTGTCAAAGCTGTTGTCCGGGTTGCGGTAGGGCAGCAGGTTGACCGAGGCCAGGTTGCAGGCGGTATCATCCAGGAACATGTATTCCGAGCACGGATTGGAGGCGTTGATCGGCCCGGCGGCGGGGCAGGTGTGCCAGTCATTGATGGTGGTGTGGTACTGGATGCCGGGATCGGCACAGGCCCAGGCGGCATAGCCCACCGATTCCCAGAGCTCGCGAGCATTGACCGTCTTCATCACGTCGCCCTTGATGCGCCCGATCAGGTCCCAGGAACGATTTTCTTCCACCGCGCGCAGGAAGTCGTCGCTGACCCGGATGGAATTGTTCGAATTCTGGCCGG
>JALWTJ010000432.1 GCA_027082895.1 Hyphomicrobiales bacterium
GCGCATTACCGCCCTGAGTGCCACGGTGGCGCAGCCGAACATGTTGCTGGACTGGATTGCCCGCCCGCTGGCCCCCCGGCCCGCCCTCCTGTTGCAGGCAAGGGGGGGCGTAAAACCCCGCGTCAACATTCTTGCCAGTTCCAGCCCCCTTCCCTGGGCCGGCCATTCGGCGGCCTACGCCACGCCCGATCTCTACCGGATCATAGCCGAACACGGCACCACGCTGCTGTTCGTCAATACCCGCTCGCAGGCGGAAAGCCTGTTTCAGCGGCTATGGGAGATCAATACGGACAATCTTGCCATTGCCCTGCATCACGGCTCGCTGGATGTGGCCCAGCGGCGCCGGGTGGAAAAGGCCATGGGGGAAGGCCGCCTGAAGGCGGTGGTGTGCACATCCACCCTGGACCTGGGCATCGACTGGGGGGATGTGGACCTGGTGGTGCAGATCGGTGCGCCCAAGGGAGCATCGCGCATGCTGCAACGCATCGGGCGGGCCAACCACCGGCTGCACGAAGCCTCCGCCGCCCTTTTCGTGCCCTCCAACCGGTTCGAAGTGCTGGAGTGCGAAGCAGCGCTGGAAGCGGTGCACGGGGGTGTGCAGGATTCGGAAGACCCGGTGGAGGGGGGACTGGATGTGCTGGCGCAACATGTTCTGGGGATGGCCTGCGCCGCCCCCTTTGATGCGGTGGCGCTGCACGAGGAAATCCGGCGCGCCTGGCCCTACCGGAACCTGAGCTGGGCGCAGTTCGAACGGGTAGTCGATTTCGTGGCCACCGGCGGCTATGCGCTCAGGGCCTATGAACGCCATGCCCGGTTGCGCCAGACGGGGGACGGCCGGTGGCGCATTGCCAATGGCCGGGTGGCGCAGCAATACCGGCTGAACGTGGGCACGATCATCGAGGAGCCCATGGTGCAGGTGCGCCTTGTGGCGGGAGGAAAGAAAAATCCGCGTGGGGGGCGGGTACTGGGAAAGATGGAGGAATATTTCTTCACCCAGTTGACCCGGGGTGACACGTTTCTTTTTGCTGGCGAGGTCGTGGCCTTTGAGGGCATGCGGGAAAACGTGGCCCATGTCACGCGCAGTTCGGCCCCCTCCCCGCGCATTCCCGCCTATATGGGGGGCAAGTTTCCCCTCTCCACCTTTCTGGCCGGGCGGGTGCGCCATCTTCTGGCCACCCCCGGCCAATGGCACCGACTGCCCCGGCAGGTGGCGAACTGGCTGGAATTGCAGAAGGAGTTTTCCGCATTGCCGGACACGAACAGCCTGCTGGTGGAAACCTTTCCCCGGGCCGGCCGTTTCCATCTTGTGTGTTACCCTTTCGAGGGGCGGCTGGCACATCAGAGCCTTGGAATGTTGCTGACACGGCGCCTGGAGCGCATGGGGGCCCGCCCGCTGGGGTTCGTTGCTTCGGATTATGCCCTGGCGGTCTGGGGACTGGAGGATTTGGGGCGGATGCTGGGCGAGGGCAGCATTTCCCTCGAGGAGCTGTTCTCCCAGGACATGCTGGGGGATGATCTGGAGGAATGGCTGAACGAATCCTCGCTGATGCGGCGTACCTTTCGCAATTGCGCCATGATCGCGGGGCTGATCGAGCGACGGCATCCGGGCATGGAAAAGACGGGGCGCCAGATCACCATGAGTTCGGACCTGATCTATGACGTGCTGCATGCCCATGAGCCGGACCATGTGCTGATCGAAGCGACCCGGCGGGATGCGGCCCGCGGGTTGCTGGACATCGAGCGGCTGGGGCAGTGCCTGGCCCGGGTTCGACAGAACATGGTGCACATGCCATTGTCGCGAATCTCCCCGCTTGCGGTGCCGGTAATGCTGGAAATCGGCAAAGAACCCGTTTTCGGGGAAGCGCGGGAAAGCGCCATGGCCGAAGCGGCCGATGCATTGCTGAACGAGGCACGGGGAACACAATGACGCGGGATGCCGCCCAGAACAGCCCGGAACCGGGGCCGGTCACCGACCCGGAGGAGATGGTAATCTGCTTTGCCGGTCAGACCTTTTCCCCTCTCCTGTCCGGGGGCCTGTTGTGGAGAGAAGAAAACACGTTGCTGGTGGCGGACCTGCACCTTGAGAAAATGTCGTCCTTTGCCGCGTCCGGCCAATTGCTTCCGCCCCATGACACGGGGGCGACGCTGGCCCGGCTGGCGGCAGACATCGCGCATACAGGATGTGCACGGGTAATATGCCTTGGGGACAGTTTTCACCGGGATGGAGCAACGGGCACCCTTTCGGACCGGGACCGGCAAATCCTTTCGAAAATGACCGGCGGACTGGAATGGGTCTGGCTGGCGGGCAACCATGACCCGGCGCCCCATGATCTGGGAGGTACCTGCCGGGCGCATCTCCGGCTGGGGCCCCTGTATCTGACCCACGAACCCGAGGCACGCGAAACTGAAGCACATGAAACCAACGTTCATGGGGCGCAGGTAGCGGGGCACCTGCATCCGGCGGCCCGGATACGCATTGGTGGACGCACCACCCGGCGGCGCTGCTTCGTGCATGACGGCCGGATGATGATCCTGCCCGCCTATGGGGTGTCCACCGGCAGCCTGAACATTCTTTCCGCGCCCTTTGCGGGATTGCTGGCACGCAACAGGCTCAACGTGACCATGATCGGGACGGACAGACTTTATCCTGTTGCCCCCCGTTTCCTGGTGTGAACGCGCGTCCCCTCTTCAGCCCGCGTCCGGCACGGTGCCTGCAAGGGGGGAGCCCAGCCCGTGCAGGACGAAGATCAGGATCAGCAGCAGGCAGGTCACAATCGTGGCGCCCATGCGCGTGCGCGCATAGTCCTGGGGCAGGTCGCCCCGGAAGGCCGCCCAGGAATCCCATGCTCCCAGCGCGCCGAACCCGGCAACCAGCATCGCAAGCGCGGCCGAAATGTCGAGCAGGAGCACCAGAAGGCCCAGGGCAGGGCCGGACAGAAGGGCCAGTTGCCACCGCCAGGACCGGGAGGGAACGCGCAACCGGGCACCGGCCCGCACCCCGGCGTGAAAACCCAGCAGAATGGTGGCATAACCTACGGCAACTTGGTGCACGTCACCGGGGGTAAGGGGGGACAGAAAGGGAGCAAGACTGAGAACGGCAAGAACAGCCAGCGGGAATATCAGCATCAGGGACTGAAAGCGAAAGGCAGAAGACGGGGCATCCAGACCTTTGACGTCCAGACCTTGGGTATCGGGGGATGGGAGTTCGGGGGATGGTGCCATGACGGATCAGCGCCGGAAGGCAACGCCGCCGAGCCATCCGGTAAAAATGGCCAGCAGGACACAGGCAATGCCGTAGACGAGCGGATAGTCACGGGCGGAATTGGCGATGAAACGTTCCACCCCCACGGTGCGCACGACAAAGCGCTCCGCATTGTCGTCCACCAGTTCCCCGTTGCGGAACAGATAGGTGGTTGCCAGAAAGGATCCGTTGGGCACGTCGGAAG
>JALWTJ010000433.1 GCA_027082895.1 Hyphomicrobiales bacterium
CCCGAGCCCAGGACGTCGCCACCGGGCACACGCAACTCGAATACCAAACCGGTATAATAGTGCAATTGGGGCGAGAAACCGGCTTCAAAGCGCACAGGTGCACCGGGGAATCGAGCGACAAGTTCGGATGCATGCCGTTCAAGGGCATCAAGGGCAAGCAACAGTTGCCTGCCCGGGGTGCCAACCAGCTTGCGAACCCTTGCGTGCACATCATCCAGCGGCCCGCACATGTCCAGATAGTGTTGCAGGGTGCGCACCGAACGAGCTGGCACCCGGGCCCGGCTCAGGGCCAGTTTTTCCAGGTAACGATCGGCGATTTCCTCCGGGGTGCGGCCCAGGGTCAGACCAAAGCCGTCGGCGCGCAGGGATGCGGAAATGTCCGTGATCAACTGCTCCCTGTCGGGAACGGCCCGTGTCTCCGTTTCGTCCTGCGGTTCGGAAAGGCGCTCCAGCAGTGCGTCCATGGCCGCCCGGTTGCCAAAACGACGGCGCAGACGGGGCCGCCAGACGGCGGGCATGTCCAGTTCTTCCAGCAATTGTTCGAACACCCCGATGCTGCCCAGGCGCAGGTCGGGCGTGTGAATGCCATGGATGGCCATGGCGTCAGCGAGAAATTCGAACACGCGGGCAAGGGCCCTGTCCGCATCATCGTGGCCGAGCAGTTCCAGCCCCGCCTGCACGAATTCTTCCGGTCCGGCGGCGCGCTGGCGAAAGACCGGTCCCAGATAACCATAGGAAGCGGGGCCGGGATCGGACAGGGACAGGTGATGGCGAGCAATGGGCAGGGTGAAATCGGGCCGGAGGCAATATTGGCGCCCGTCGGCCCCTTCCGTCAGCAGCAGGCGGCGGCCGAACTCCTCCCCGGCCAGGTCGAAATAGTCGCTGGCCAGCAGCAGAACCGGCGGGTCCATGAGGCAGGTTTCCCCGGCACTGACAAGGGCGGCCAGGCGCTCGCGTCTGGAAACGGGAGACGTCACGGGGCCCGGTCCAGCCATTTTCCGACGGCGGGCAAACCGCTGACTGCCTGAACCAGCTGGTCCCGGGAAACCTCGAACTGGCCGGGGCGTTCCGATTTCCATGTGGCATTATCGGCGATGGCGGCGGCGGCCTTCTTGCCTTCGTGCAGATCCTTGATCTGGACAACGCCCCGCTCACGCTCGTCAGATCCCTGAATGATGGCGGCAGGGGAATTCCGCCGGTCGGCATATTGCAACTGCTTGCCGAGATTCTTCGGGTTGCCCTGATACATTTCGGCCCGGATGCCCGCCGCGCGCAGTTCGGCGACCATCTTCTGGTAGGCGCCGACCTGATCCCGATCCATCACACAGACCACGACGGGGCCGGGCATTTCGGTGTCATCCAGCTTGCCGAGATTTTTCAGGGCGGTCAGCAGGCGGGACACGCCGATGGAAAAACCGGTTGCCGGTACCGGCTGACCGGTAAAGCGCTGCACCAGCCCGTCATAGCGGCCCCCGCCGCCCACGGAGCCGAACCGGACTTTAACGCCCTTTTCGTTGGTGACATCAAAGGTCAGTTCGGCCTCGTAGACCATGCCGGTATAATATTCGAGACCACGGACGCAGGAAGGATCTGCGATAACTTGGATAGGACTGTACCCACATTCCTGCACTTTATTTATAAGGTCACCAATTTCTGCTGCCCCTTCCGAAGCCAAATCAGAACTCTTAAAAACATAATCCAAGTGATCTAGAAATTCTTGCCGATTATATGGCTTGGTTTTATCGCCTATTAGCTTGACAAGCATATCGATTTGAATTGAGGCCAGCCCTGCCCCTTCGGTAAAATCACCGCTTTCATCCCTGCGCCCTTCGCCCAGCAGCAGTTTCACCCCTTCGATACCGAACTTGTCCAGCTTGTCGATGGCACGCAGTATGGTGAGCTTTTGCGCGTCGTCCTCAACGCCGATCGCTTCGAGCACTCCGTCCAGCACCTTGCGGTTGTTGACCCGGATCACATAATCGCCCCGGGCAATGCCCAGGGCTTCCATGGTGTCGGCCATCATCATGGCCATTTCCGCGTCCGCCGCGACACCGGGGGCGCCGACAATATCAGCGTCAAACTGCATGAACTGGCGGAAACGACCGGGGCCGGGCTTTTCATTGCGGAACACCCAGCCCTGCCGATAGGTGCGGTAAGGCATGGTAATGGTGTTGATGTTCTGGGCCACATGGCGGGCCAGCGGTGCGGTGAGATCATATCGCAGGCTCATCCACTGCTCGTCATCGTCGCGCAGGGAAAACACCCCGGCATTGGGCCGGTCGGTGTCGGGCAGGAACTTGCCCAGCCCGTCCGTATATTCAAGGAACGGGGTTTCCACGGGATCGAAGCCATAGCGTTCGTAAACATCGCGGATTTTTGCCACCATGCGGTCGGTGGCACGAATATCGGCGGGAGAACGGTCAACAAATCCACGGGGAAGCCGGGCTTTGGGACGGAATTTCTTCTGCTTCTTGGCCATGGAGGTATCCCTTGACGGGTCAGAGAATGGATTCAGGCACGGTTCCTAGTGCGTCTTGGGGCCTGATGCAATCTTGCAGATGCAATTTGACGGCCAAGACAATGTTCCGGGGCCGTTTCTGTGGCCATCCCCGCACCCGTCCGGGGCCGGAGCGGACGCCTTTCAGGGACGGATCAGGGCGGCGCGCTTTCGTTCCACTTCCGCGCGGCAGAAGCAGTCCGCGACGTGATCATTGACCAGCCCCATGGCCTGCATGAAGGCGTAGCAGGTGGTGGGACCGACAAATTTCCAGCCCCGCTTCTTCAGGTCGCGGGACAGGGCCACCGACTGGTCGGTGGCAGCAATGGTCCTGAGGTTTTCCCAACTCACGTCATCGGGGCGTTGTTCGGGTGTTGGCTCAAAGCCCCAGAAATAGGTGGCAAGGGAACCAAATTCGTCCCGGAGTTCCCGGGCGCGCCGGGCATTGTTGAGGGTGGCCTCAATCTTTCCCCGGTGGCGCACGATGCCCGCGTCGGCCAGCAGCCGCGCGACATCCCTGTCATCGAAACGGGAAACGATGTCGAAATCGAACCCGGAAAAGGCGGTGCGGAAATTTTCCCGCTTGCGCAGGATGGTGAGCCAGGAGAGGCCGGACTGGAAACCTTCAAGGCAGATCTTTTCGAAAAGACGGGTGTCGCTGGTGACCGGGTGGCCCCATTCCTCATCATGGTAGGCCTGATAGAGGGGATCATTGCCGGCCCATGGGCAGCGTTCAGGGTTTTTACGGATCACTTTTGCCCCTTGTTCATTGACAGTGCAGCCCTGGTCTGCTTAGTGGCGGACGAATATCAGTATCGGCTTATACGCGGCGGAAACTGGTGTTCAACGCATATCCGGGGGGAAAATCGTTGATAATTCCAGCAGAGCTTAGCGCTCTGGTTGTTGATGACAACCGGCTTGCGCACGTTTTTGCTCAAAACAT
>JALWTJ010000434.1 GCA_027082895.1 Hyphomicrobiales bacterium
AAAACACCACAACCGCCGTCGTGAGAAGAAAGATCAGATAGGTATCCGTTTGCATGGCGCGCCCCTTCAGGTACAAATCATGAACAAATGGAACCGGTCTGTCAATGGCATGGGGCCGTTGATTGTGAGCAGCGGGTTCTGGTGAACGTTTCGGGCGCCCATGGTTCGGGATGTCACGGCGGTTGCCATTCTGTCCTTGCATTCAGTTTCCATCCAATCCTTGCATCCAATCCCCTTCCTCAGCGGATCAACATCCGCACAGGAAACATCAATGACTGATTGACTTATCTGGTCATAGCGTCTAACGATCCCCATCGCCCCTGTTCTTGCAAGACGGAAAAACCCCATGGCCAGGCCATTTGACAAAAACGAAAGGGAAAGCATCCGTGCCCGCCTGTTCGAAGCGGCAATGTCGCGCTTTCCGAAACAGGGAGTTCGCCGGGTGCGCGTGGACGAGTTGTGCCGTGATGCGGCAATATCAAAGGGATCGTTCTACGCCTTTTTCCCTTCCAAGGAATTGTTGTTCATGGAGATGGTTCAGCGGCGGGAAGCGGCCCATCGCGCCGATATCCTGAAGTCTCTGGAGATGTCCGGAAACGATGCATGGTCCGCCGCCGGAGCCCTGTTTGACAGGTTGATGGACAAGGTGCAGTCGGACCCTCTGCTCAACCTTGTCATCGAGCACGGGGAAATTGACTATTTGATGCGCCGCACTCCCCCCGAGATCTGGCAAAGAAACGCGCGCGACGATCAATTGTTTCTGTGTCAGCTGACAGATATGTGGCTGAAACGGTTTCCTGCCTGCGCATTGAATTGCGATGTGCTGGAAGGTCTGCTCGCACTGATGGTGGCCCTGCTGAGCCGCACCAGGATTCTCACCCCCACGCAACTGGACCATGCAACACATGTTCTGCGACATGCTTTCGTGGATCAGTTGACCAGTTCGGCTACATCCGGAAGGCACACCATTTCATGATTGAAATCTCCCATCTTTCCTATACCTATCCCGGCGCTGATCAGCCGGTTCTGAACGATCTGACCTTCCATATCCGGCGGGGCGAAATATTCGGCCTGCTGGGGCCGTCCGGTTCGGGAAAATCCACCACCCAGAATATCCTGCTGGGAGGGCTCACCGGTTTTTCGGGAACCGCCAACGTGTTCGGTACATCGGTCAGGGAAAAGACCGCTGACTTTTACCAGAGGATCGGGGTCAGTTTCGAGCTTCCGGCCCTTTATCTGCGCCTGTCTGCCCGGGAAAATCTGGACCTGTTTGCCGCCCTCTACGATTCCCCCACCCGCGATCCGGAAAAACTTCTTGCCACCATGGATCTGACCGAGGCGGCCGATCGCCGGGTAGAGAATTTTTCCAAGGGCATGAAAATGCGTCTCAACCTGTGCCGCGCCCTGCTCAACGAACCCGACCTGCTGTTCATGGACGAGCCTACGACCGGGCAGGACCCGTCCCGCACCCGCCTTGTCCACAAACTGATCATGGACCTGAAACGGCAGGGAAAAACCGTGTTTCTGACCACCCACAACATGGTGGAGGCCGAGGAAATCTGCGATCGGGTCGGGTTTCTTGTCAACGGGTCCATTGCCGTTTGCGGCACACCTGCCGAACTCAAACGCACCTATGGCAAACCCCAGGTCCGCGTGACCTGCCGCAAGGACAACGCGACGCAAAGCCAGCTCTTTCCCCTTGCAGGGCTTGCACACAATGCCGGATTTCAGGCCATGCTGGAAAACAGGGAAATATTGTCCATCCACAGCCTGGAAGCCTCTCTGGAGGACATATTCGTGCAGGTAACGAACAATCAGGATGCGGATGCATGACCCGCGCCGTGATTCCATTGCTGCGTTATGAACTGATCCTTCAATCACGCAACAAGATTTACCTCGCCTATGGTTTCGTGCTGGGCATTGAAACCCTGTTCTTTGTCCTGCTGGGAAAATTCGTTCCCACCTGGTCCGCCGCTCTTTTCTTTTATTCGGACCCGGCGGTGCTGGGATTTTTCTTTCTCGGTGCCCTGATGATGCTGGAAAGATCGGAGAATACCCGTCCGGTCCTGGCCACAACGCCGATCTCGGCCTGGGACTATTTCTGGTGCAAAACCCTGTCCCTGACCGCCTTGAGCCTTGTGGCTCTGAGCGTTCTTGCCCTGGCCATTCACGCTTCCATCAACTGGCCCCTGCTACTTGTCTCGGTGGCCCTCATTTCCCTGACCTTCATTGCCACGGGGTTTTACTTTGCACTCACGTTCAAGACCGTCACCGCCTATCTGATGGGCTCGGCCGCCGCGTTCATTCCTATCATGCTGCCCATGTTCTGGGCCCTGTCCCCGAACATGCCCCCATATCTGGCCGTTCTGCCCCCGGTGGCCCATTTCCGCCTGATCCTGATCGCCGTTGCGGGCTATCGGGCAACGCCGGGCGAACTGGCCTTGCTGCTGGTGGTCACGTTGGGAACGGCAATGGCCGTTTCCCTTTTTGCGCACCGCATCCTGAAGAAGGAACTTGGTGGAAAATGAACATCAATCCCGTTCTCAAACCGGCGCGGTTCCTGCGCCTTGCTCAGCTGGAGTTCACCAACATCGGCCGGGATCCAACCCTGCTGGTCATCAGCGTGCTGGCAGTTCTGCCGACCATCCTGTTCGTGCTTTACCATTCCAGTGCAGATCTGGCGGCGCAAAAGGCCTTCGACCTTTTTGCCATTTCCCGCTATGCTGCCCCCGTCTTTCTCATACTGCCGGCCTATCTGATCGGATGGGTATTCGGTTTTCTGATGCTGGAAGAACGCGATGACGGACCGCTTCGCGCCCTTGGCGTTTCCCCGGTTGGAAAAACGGGGATCATGCTGTTTCGCAGCATTCTGAGCTTTGTGTTTTCGGCAGGCATTGCCGCCTTCAGCGGTCCGCTCATCCTGCCAAACCTGTCTTTTGCCCTCTGGTCTGGCCTTGCGGTGCTGACGGGTCTGCAATCGGCAAGCCTGACGCTGGCCCTGCCCGCCTTTGCTGCCAACAAGGTGCAGGGGCTGGCTCTTACCAAGGTCATGAACCTGTTCGCGGTGCTGCCACTTCTGGCGGCCATCCCCTCGCCCTTCAGATTCGTGTTCGGCTTTCTGCCTCCCTTCTGGATCGGTGAAATTGCCGGACTTTCGGACGGTGCCGTTCTTCCAACCGGTGTGAGCCTGTTTCTCGCCCTGGCCTGCCATGGGCTTTTCGTCATGTATTTCTTTGCCCATCTGGGCAAACGCGGTTGCCAGAACTGACATGTTTCCGGTTACTATCGGGACAGGACTGTCTGCAACCCGATCTGAAACAGGAAAACTTCCATGTCAAAACTGCTCCGCCTTGTTTTTTCTTTTGTTCTGCTTGTCGTTCCGCTCCATGGAGCAAACGCGCAGAATATTGCCTTCACACCTGCCGACGCGGCCCTT
>JALWTJ010000435.1 GCA_027082895.1 Hyphomicrobiales bacterium
CCGTTTCCTGCCCGGTATTGCCCGGACCAACACGGCAGAAACGGGACTGCACGTTGATAGTTAGTTCACCCCCCACATCGCCGACGCTGTCCTTCAGGTCACGCGCCCATTGCTGAAACTCGCGAACGGCCTCCTGGTCTTCCTGATCAAGGGCAAACAGATAATAGGTGCGGTTGGCGGCGGGCGGGGAGAGGCTTGCGGCGGCGCTGAAGTCTTCGTTGCGGACCAGAACGGCACGGATATGCCGTTCCCCATACCCCCTGGTGGTGGCATCCATGACCAGAAGTGTCTGCCGTTCCACCGGCCGAAGGGACAGAGGAAGATCAATGGCAAATGTCATGCTGGCAATATCGTCGGCAATCGGATCCAGATTTCTCAGGGCCACCGCCGTTCCCAGATTCAGCCCTGAACAACCGGCAAGCAGAACAATGGCCAATGCCCCCACTACAATCTTTTTGAAAATAACCGACATCCGTTTCTCCTGACAAACACATCCGGCCCGTTGCGGGCCGGAGGACATGGTCTTTCCCGGCCTTCCGGATATGGCAAGCGGGCATGGAAAAATCCAGTGGCGGATCACACGAAAAGACGTTCGCGTCTAAAAATTCTCATTGCGATCGAACAGGCTGGCCCCGGTATCGGCCGGCCCGGCGAAGTGCCGGAAGCGGGAAAACAGCTCCCGCCCCATGCCCTGATGATCGTCATGCAGGTCCTGGGTGGCCGGGGTCCGGGTGGAAAATTCGTGCAGATCCCCCATATAATCGAGGGTGCCCGCCTCCGCATCCAGACGCAGCATGTCCCCGTCCCGAATGCGGGCAATGGCGCCCCCCGCCATCGCCTCGGGGGTAACATGGATAGCGGCGGGAACCTTGCCCGAAGCGCCGGACATGCGCCCGTCGGTCACAAGGGCCACGCGGAAGCCGCGATCCTGCAGGATGCCCAACAATGGCGTCAGCTTGTGCAACTCGGGCATGCCGATGGCCCGGGGACCGCAAAAACGCACCACGGCAATCACGTCCATTTCCAGCTTCCCTTCCCGGAAGGCCTGCATCATGCCGGCCTGGGAGTGGAAAACACGGGCCGGGGCCTCAACGATCCGGTGCGCAGGCTTGACGGCGGAAACCTTTATTACCGATTTGCCGATATTGCCGGTCAGCACCTTGAGTCCGCCATCAGGAGCAAAGGGAGCGTCAACCCCGGTCAGGATTTCGGGGTCCGCCGAAACGGTCGGGGCGGGAACAAAGGACACATTTCCCTGCCGGAGCTGGGGTTCGCGTGCGTATGCCTCCAGCCCCTCGCCCATGACCGTCATGACGTCGGGATGAAGATAGCCGTTTTCCAGCAGCTGGCGCATGAGGAAGCCCATGCCACCGGCGGCCTGGAAATGATTCACGTCGGAAACGCCATTGGGATAGATGCGGGTCAGAAGCGGCACGCTGGCGGACAGATCGGACATGTCGTCCCAGGTCAGGTGAATGCCTGCCGCCGCGGCAATGGCGATCAGGTGCAGGGTGTGGTTGGTGGAGCCCCCGGTTGCCAGAAGACCGACAAGGGCATTGACCAGCGATTTTTCGGTGACCACCCGATAAAGGGGAACATGGTTTTCCCCCAGGGCGGTGGTGGCGGCCGCCCGTTGCACCGCCAGCCGTGTCAGCTGCCGGCGGAGGGGGGAATCCGGGGGCACGAAGCTGGATCCGGGCAGTTGCAGGCCCATCATTTCCATCAGCATCTGGTTTGAATTGGCCGTGCCGTAAAAGGTGCAGGTGCCGGGGGAATGATAGGAGCGGGCTTCCGCCTCCAGCAGTTCCGTGCGCCCCACCTTTCCTTCCAGAAACAGCTGGCGGACCCGGGCCTTCTCGTCGTTGGGCAGTCCCGAACTCATGGGACCGGAGGGCACGAACATGGCGGGCAGATGCCCGAAGGAGAGGGCGCCGATCAGCATGCCGGGAACGATCTTGTCGCAAATGCCCAGATAAAGGCCGGCATCAAACATGTTGTGACTGAGGGCAATGGCGGTGGCCATGGCGATGACATCGCGCGAGAACAGGGACAGGTCCATGCCGTCCTGCCCCTGGGTCACCCCGTCGCACATGGCCGGGACGCCCCCGGCGACCTGGGCGGTGGCGTGAACCTCGCGGGCGGCCTGCCTGATGATTTCAGGATAATCCTTGTAGGGCTGGTGGGCGGAGAGCATGTCGTTGTAGGCGGTAACGATCGCCAGGTTGGGGGAATGGTCATTGGCCAGCGCCGCCTTGTCCGATGGTTGGCAGGCGGCAAACCCGTGGGCCAGGTTGCCGCAACTGAGCACGCTTCGCTGCACGCCCTTTTCCTGCTGCCCCTGCATGCGTTCCAGATAGTCGGCGCGGGTTACCGCACTCCTCGCCTGAATGCGCTGCGTGACGTCACGGATGGTCTTGCGGATCTTCATCTTGCGAACATTCCCATTTCTTCACTCCTTCGGGAGCATGCCCCTTCAGGGACGGGTTCAGGACGGAAAGGCGCCTTCAACCGGTGGCACAGCGTGTGCCGGAGCGCGGTATCAGGGGCACCAGAACAGGTTCAACTCTGCCGCGTGCCGTTGCAGAACGGCCCGTATCGGCATGGCGGAAATATCATCGCCCTGCAACGCCCGATTCAGGGTGGCCTGCTTTTCTTCTCCCTGGATGTGCAGGTAGAGATGGGCGCAGTTCAACAGGGTGGGCAGGGTCAGGGTAATGCGCGGCTCACCTGCGCCCGGGGCCGAAATGGCAATAACGGGCGCGGTGGAATTCAGGGCCTGTTCCAGATTATCGGCCCCCGGGAAAAAGGACGCGGTGTGACCATCATTTCCCATGCCAAGGACCACGGCATCAAAAGGCGCGCTCAGGAATGGTTGCAGCCGCCCGGCGGTTTGCGCAACGGCCGAGGGAGTGGGGGTGTGACCACCGGAAAAAAGGGGAACGAAGCGGGCGGCGGAAGCGGGCCCCCGCATCAGGTGTTTTTGCACAAGGGCGGCATTGGAGCGGTCCGAGGAGGCGGGCACCCAGCGTTCGTCCACAAGGGTTATGGTCACCCCGGACCAGTCAATATCGTTTCTGGCCCCCAACCGCTCGAAAAACAGGCGCGGCGTGGAGCCACCCGACACGGCAAGCAGGGCCGACCCGCGCGCGGCCAGCCCCGCATTGAGGTCGGCACCGATCCGCGCGGCCAGCGCATCGGCCAGTGCAGACGGATCGGCAAATTCATGGCGAACCAACAAGGCATGTGGCATCAGATGAACCTTTTTTCATGACCCCGTGCCGTTGCGGCCGGGTGCCGGAACAAAGCCGGCGGGAAGGCCCCTTTTGCCCGGCGGGAATCCGGGGCGGAACAACAGGAGCGCAATGAAACTCAGTAATCCTCTTCCTCGTGCCAGGTGCGCCCGTCCCTTTCGATCAGGGCAACGGAGGCGGTGGGGCCCCATGTCCCGGCGGTATAAAGGTGGGGCGGTTCGTCCATTTCGTCCCAGGCATTGCGGATCGGATCGACCCATTTCCACGCCGCTTCCAGTTCGTCGCGGCGCATGAAAAGGGTCTGGTTCCCCCGGATGACATCCAGCAGCAGGCGTTCATAGGCTTCCGGGGTGCGCTCCTCGAACTCCTCGGCAAAGGACAGGTTCAGATGCACCTCGCGCAGGCGCATGCCGCCGGGACCGGGATCCTTGATCATCAGGAACAACTTGACCCCTTCATCCGGTTGCAGGCGGATTACCAGCTTGTTGGGGCGGGGTGCCCCATGGGTCTGGGAAAAGATGGAATGGGGCACATCGCGAAACTGGATGACGATTTCGGAGACGCGGGCGGCAAGGCGCTTGCCGGTGCGGATATAAAAGGGCACGCCGGACCAGCGCCAGTTTTCCACTTCCGCCTTGATGGCAACAAAGGTTTCCGTGTGGGAACCTTTCCGGTCCTCGGGCAGTTCGTCCTGGTAGGATGCCACCTCCACGGTGCCCGAACGGACACCCCGATACTGGCCGCGCACGGAATATTTGGCCAGATTGTTCGCCGTGATCGGCTTGAGGGAGCGCAGAACCTTGAGTTTTTCATCGCGCAGGGCATTGGGGGCATCCGATGCCGGAGGCTCCATGGCCACGAGGCACAGCAATTGCAGGATATGGTTCTGGATCATGTCCCTCAACGCGCCCGAATCGTCATAATAGCCCCGGGTGCCCGCCCCAACCGTTTCGGCAACCGTTATCTGGACATGGTCGATATGGGTGGCATTCCAGATGGGTTCGAACATGGCGTTGGCAAAACGCAGGGCCAGAAGGTTCTGCACGGTCTCCTTGCCCAGATAATGGTCGATCCGGTAGATCTGGTCTTCGCTGAACGCAGCGCCCACCGCATCGTTAATTTCGCGGGAGGAGGCCAGATCGTGGCCAAGGGGCTTTTCCAGCACCACCCGGGAATTTTTCCGGCAATATTTCATGCCCATCAGATATTCGCAGATGGGAGCAAAGAGGTTGGGGGCCACGGCCAGATAGAAGGCCCGCACGATGTCCTCGTCATCGCGCAACTTGTCGGAAATTTCCTTCCAGCCCTTCTTGTCGGTCACATCGTTGGAGACATAGGAGAAACAGGACACGAAATCCTCGATCACCTTCTTGTCGCGATAGGCCTTGTCCACATGGTTCTTCACCGATTCCCGGGCCACTTCCTGCATCTTCCTGTCATCCCAGGGGCTGCGGGATACCCCGATGATGCGGGAACGCTGGTCGAACTGGCCGGCCTTGAAACGGTAGTACAGGGCGGGAATGAGCTTGCGTTTGGACAGATCGCCAGTGGCGCCAAACACGACGTAGTCGAACGGTTGAACCGGAATGATGCGAGCGGACACTTGTTTCTCCTGTCGTTTCATGGTGCATCCCCGGACTGGTGCGGGGCGCGGGCCGGAAGAAGGGCAGTCGGGGTCAGGCGGGGCCGGAGCGCGCCGCCAGAATGACGGCCCCCTGCAAGGGGTCGGACCGGGGCGGCACGACAATGCCGGGATAGATTTCCATCAGCCGGGGCAACAACCGCTCACCCAATCCACCCACCACGGCGATGTTCCTGATATCGCGGGCAAGGAACCACTGCACGAACTGGTCGATGGCCGCCAGTTCGAATTCCATGAGTTCACGGGCCACCGGATCACCCTTTTCCAAATAATCGAAGATCATGGGCACGAAGCGGCCATAGTCCACCGGCCGGGCATGAAGGGAACCAACGGGGAGCGGCGACGAATGTTCCGCATGAAGCTGCTCTGCCTCGCGGGCCGCATCCTCGTTTTCGAAGGCCCAGTGCATCATCTTTTCCGGGTCATTGTCGAACCGCTCCATGACCGCGCGCGTCAGGGGAGAAGGGGGCTCTATTTCCTCGAAGGCCAGCAGGCTCTTGCGCAGCAGGCGACGGCCAAGGGTTGCCCCGGCCATGGTGTCGCCAAGCAGGAAACCCCAGCCCCCGATCTGCAAACGCTTGCCGTTGCGGCACCCCAGACCCGCCGAACCGGTGCCAATGATCAGAACCGCCCCGTCAGCACCCCCATGGGCTCCGGCACGGGCAATATCAATATCATCAACCACCTGCACCCGGCGGAAAGGGAAGGAACGGGCGGCAAAACTGTCACGGGCCGATTTCATGCGGGCGCCGGCCATGCCGAAACAGGCAATGACATTGCTGGCCACGGACATGTCCAGCCCGGCCTGTTCAAAAACCATCCCGGTCAGGCGGGTAATGGCGGCATGGGCCGCATCGCCGTTCCTGACCTGCAGGTTGGAGGGCATGGCTACCACGGCTTCGGCGATCGTGTTGAGATCCTGATCACTCAGACGCATCCGGCACCTGGTGCCGCCCCCGTCCACCCCCAGAAATAGCTGGCCCAAATGCGTGCTCCACAGCAGATACGGTTCCGGTCCGGGGCGGAAGATAGTTGCAATTGCGGCAAAATAATAGGGTATTTTGTGCAAAAAATCCGTGAAATTTCCCACAAATCCGGCAAAAATCGCGTATGTTGAAGTAAGGCACCAACGTGCATACGCACCCAACCGGAATGCCGGGCATGCGCGCAGCGGAGACATTTCATGCCAGTTTCGAACCGCCCATCTTCCCCCCCGGGCCATGTGCTCTTGCTGGGGGGCGCCAAGTCGGGAAAGAGCGCGCTTGCGGAGCGGCTGGCACTGGACTGGAGCCGTGACAAACGGGCACCGGCCTATATCGCCACCGGACGCGCCCTTGACGGGGAAATGGAAATGCGCATCCAGCGGCACCGGCGGCAGCGTAACAGGCGTTTCACAACGCTGGAGGAACCCGTGGAACTGGGAGCTGCAATCGTGGAAGCGGCGCGGAACCACGATGTCATCCTCGTTGATTGCCTGACGGTCTGGCTGAGCACCATTCGTTTTTCTGCCGATAACCCGTCCGCCGCCGCGCTTCCCCCCCTTTTCGACGATCCCCGTATCGTTTCCCTGCAGGATGCCCTGAAGCGGGAAACAGGGAGCCGCATCATCCTCGTCTCCAATGAGGTGGGCATGGGCATCGTGCCCGACAACAGGCTTGCCCGGCGTTTTCGCGACGAGGCGGGGGAACTGCATCAGGCGCTTGGCGAATTGTGCGACAGCGTCAATCTGGTGGTGGCAGGGCTTGGCCTGCCCCTCAAGGGCCCCTGCCTGACCTGAACCCCGGGTCGGCGGCCCGCCTTATCCCCGAAAAAAATCCACCCAGACAGGGGCCTGCCAGATCAGGCTCAGCAGTCCCGTTGCCCCGAGGGCAAGGGCCGTCATGCGCCCAAACAGTTTCAGGGCCAGCCGGATGTCTGCGGCCCCAAGATCCCGTCGGCCATCTCCCATCCGGGCCAGATCGTGCACCTGGCCCTGATAGGCGCGGGGACCGCCAAGGGAAAAGCCCAGAGCACCGGCAAGGGCCGCTTCGGGCCATCCCGCATTGGGGGAAAGATGGGCGGGGGCGTCGCCCATGGCAGCCCGCCAGCTGCCCGATGGGCTGGCACCCGCAAGGAAAAATGCCGCCAGGGCAAACAGCAGCGCCGTCAGCCGGGACGGAACAAGATTGACCAGATCGTCGAGCCGGGCGCTGGCCCAGCCGAAATCCCGGTAACGCGCGCTCAGATGGCCCACCATGGAATCGGCGGTATTGATGGCCTTGTAGATCCCGATCCCGGGAAGGCCGAAAAGAACAAGCCAGAACAGGGGGGCAATGATGCCATCGGACGCGTTTTCCGCCAGACTTTCAATGGCGGCGCGGGCTATTTCGTGCCGGTCAAGGGCACCGGTGTCCCGACCCACGATCATGGACACGGCCTGCCGGGCCGCCGCGATGGCGCCGTTTTTCCCGTCGGAAACGTCCAGAGCATCGGCAACCCGTGCCACGGCTCCGGCAAGGCTTGTGTGTGCAAGGAAAATGGACGCCAGAGCAGCTTCGAGCACCCAGCCGGCCGGCAGGCGCCGCAATTGCCAGGACAGGAGAGCACAGACAGCACCGGTTGCAAGAACGAGAACGGCCAGCATCAAAAGGCCCGCGGCACGTCGCGCCATGGGGCCGCTTGAGGGCCGGTTGAGATGCTTTTCCAGAAAGGAAATGAGCGCGCCCTGCCAGATGACCGGGTGGCCCAGACGCCGGGTCAGACCGGCAAAGGGGGGGAGCAGACGGTCGATCAGCAGGGCAAGAAAGGCAACAAGCAGATTCATGGGGCAGGCGTTTCTGGCAGGGGTGAGGCGGCAAGGTCCAGCAGGCGCTCCAGATCCAGATGCTGTTCCAGATGGTCCGCCAACTGGTCGAGCACGGTTTCGATACGCGCTTCATAGGCGGGGCCCTGCCCGATATCGGACGCCATGGAGCGCAAAAAGGCATGGCGGAACGGGTCGGAAGCGAAAAGGCCATGCAGATAGGTTCCCATGACCTGCCCGTTGGCGGAAACGGCCCCTTCGGGCTGCCCGTTCACCCGGGCGAAGGGCACCGCGCAATCGGTGCCCCGGGTCTGGCCCAAATGCATGTGGTAGCCGGTCAGGGGCTGGCCATGGCGGCTGTCAACGGCCTGTTCGGCCCGCAACTGCTTGCGGGGCGTCAGGCGGGTTTCCACCTGCAACAGGCCCAGCCCTTCAATGCTCTGCGCCTTTGCTTCGATACCATCCGGGTCACTGATCCGCTGGCCCAGCATCTGGAACCCGCCACAGATTCCCAGCACATGCCCTCCCCGGCGCACATGATAATTCAGGTCCAGATCCCACCCCTGTTGCCGGAAAAACTCCAGATCGGCGCAGGTGGACTTGGAGCCGGGCAGAATGACCAGATCGGCCGGGGGCAGGGCCTGACCAGCCCCGATAATGCTGACCCGGACACCGGGATGGGTGCGCAAGGGGTCCAGATCATCGAAATTGGCCATGCGGGGCAGGCGCGGCACCACCACATGCACCTTGGGGTCCGTCATGTCCGTTGCGCTGCCGGTCAGCCCCAGAATGTCCTCGGCGGGCAGAAGATGGGCCGCGTCAAAATGGGGCACCGGACCAAAGCAGGGGCGACCGGTCAGTTTCTCGATCTGTTCCAACCCCTGGGCAAACAGGTCCGGATCGCCCTGAAAGCGGTTGATCAGGGTGCCCACGCACAGGCGGGCATCGGAAGGCGCAATCACCTGAAAGGTGCCCGCCAGCGCGGCAATGACCCCGCCCCGGGAAATGTCGCCGATCACGATCACCGGAATGTTTTTTGCTGCCGCAAAACCGAAATTTGCAATGTCATTGGCGCGCAGGTTGATTTCCGAGGCGCTTCCCGCGCCCTCCACCAGTATCAGATCTGCCTGCGCGCTCAATTCGTCAAAGGCGGAAAGAACCGCGGGCAGGTAACGCTCGCGGGCAGCAAAATAGGCGCGGGCGGAAAGGGTGGCGACCCGGGCACCGCGCAGGATGACCTGCGCTCCGCTCTCATGTTCCGGCTTGAGCAGAACCGGGTTCATGGCCGTGATCGGCGCCCGTCCGGCCGCGCGGGCCTGAAGGGCCTGGGCACGGCCGATTTCCCCCCCGTCGGAAGTGACGGCGGCATTGTTGGACATGTTCTGGGACTTGAAGGGCGCAACGCGAATGCCACGGCGGGCCCAGGCACGGCACAGGCCGGCCACGATCAGCGACTTTCCGACATCGGAGCCGGTTCCCATGAACATGAGGGCGCGGGCGCTCATGGTTTTGCCCCCCTGGCCGGTCCGCTTTCCGGCAGGGCAGCCACCTGTGAGGGGCTGGCAGGGTCAATGACATGGGCGTAGGAGCCGACCACCCGGCCGCTAAACCCCCCCATGGGTGCACAGGCTTCCCCGGTGGCGGTGGTGGCCTGAAACAGGGGGGGCAGATCGTGTTCGGTGGTGGTGGAATAATGGAACTCGTGGGCGCTCAAATGGCGTGGCCATGGCAGGGGGCTTTCATGGCGCAGGAAACGGTAACCAAGGGTGCGGCGCGGCCGGTCAATGCGCGTGGAATGGGGCAGAAGGCCCGCCATGGGATAGGTCATCCCTTCCCGGTCGGTCAGGCTCTGGCCCAGTACCATGTAGCCGCCGCACTCCCCGTAGATCAGCGCACCGCGATCCCGTGCCCGGACAAGCCCCCGGTGAAAGGTGGCGGCGCCAGCAAGGGCAGGGCCGTGCAGTTCGGGATAGCCGCCGGGCAGGAATACCGCATCGGCCGAAGGGTCCGGGGGTTCGTCGGCCAGTGGCGAAAAGAATGACAGGGAAGCCCCGGCCGCACGCCACCCGTCCAGCCAGTGCCGGTAGATGAAGGCAAAGGCCGCATCGCGGGCAATGGCCATGTGCTGGCCCAGGGGGGCAAGATCGGGTACTTCCGATTCGGGTGCGTTTTCACGGGATGGGGGAGCAAGGGGAGATGCCAGCGCCAGCAGGGCATCCAGATCGCATTTTTGCCCGATCAGGGAAGCAAGGTCCGTCAATAGGCGGTCAATGCCGTCCACTTCCCCGGGCAGGGTCAGCCCCAGATGGCGGGAGGGCACGACAAGTTCGGGACGGCGGGGAATGGCAGCCAGAACCGGAATCCCCAATGGGGCGAGGGCGTTCTTCAACAGGGTGTCGTGGCGGGCGCTGCCCACATTGTTCAATATCAGCCCGCCTATATGGACCTCGGGCCGCCAGTTGGCAAAACCGGCCACCAGCGGGGCGATGGATTGGGATTGCCGGGCCGCATCGACCACCAGAACCACCGGTGCCCGCAGGGCCACGGCCAGATCGGCGGTGGATCCCCTGCCGGACATGGCGCCGTCGAACAGGCCCATCACCCCTTCAACCAGCAGCAGATCATGGCCGGATGCGGCACCGGTGGCGATCCGAGCCAGCCGGTGCCGATCCATGGACCAGGGGTCCAGATTGACGGCCATGGTACCGGCGGCACGGCCCAGAAAGGCGGTATCAATGTAATCGGGGCCGGTCTTGGCGGCCACAACCCGTGTTCCGGCCTGCCGCAGGGCGGCAATCAGGCCAAGGGAAACAAGGGTCTTTCCCGACCCGGAACCGGGGGCCGCCAGAACCAGAACCCGGGGAGTACGAAGGTCCTTCCGGTTCGGCTTGTCACCGGTGAGCGAGCCTTCATGTTCGCGATCCGAATCAGCCATTGCCGTTGCTCCGTAACCGGTCACGATACCAGTGGATGCGTTCGCCCAGTTCCACCACAGGGCCGGCCACGATGATCGCTGGGGGGGCAATCCCTTGCGCGCGCAACATGGTGCGGACCGTTCCAAGGGTACCGCGCCGGACCTTCTGATCAGGAAGGGTCGCGTTGGAGACGATGGCGAGGGGATCGGACGAAGAACGCCCGGCTGCAATCAGCCGGTCGGCGATGTCGCCCAGATGCTTGAGGGCCATGTACATGACGATGACCGGCGCCGCGCGGGCCACCCCGTTCCAGTCAACGGCGCTGGGCACCACCCCCTGCCGGTCATGGCCGGTCAGAAACAGCACGGAATGGTTGGTGGTGCGGTGGGTAACGGGAATGCCCGCATATGCCAGCCCGCCAATTCCGGCGCTTATGCCCGGCACGACACGAAAGGGGATGCCGGCGGCGGAAAGTTTCAGGCATTCCTCGGCTCCGCGCCCGAACATGAACGGGTCGCCTCCCTTCAGCCGCACCACCCGATGGCCCTTGCGGGCCTCAGCGATCATCAGGTCACAAATGTCATCCTGCTCCGCAGAGGGCATGCCGCCGCGCTTGCCGGCAAAGATCAAGGCGCACCCATCCGGGGCCAGTTCCAGAATGTCCGGCCCGACAAGGGCATCGTGAATGATCACATCGGCACTGCCGATGGCATGGCTGGCCAGAAGGGTCAGCAGGCCGGGTGCGCCCGGCCCGGCCCCCACCAGCCACACCGTTCCTTTTTCCAGGGAAGGAAAATCCGAAAAATCGGACAGGCCGGCATGGTTTTTTCTGCTATCAGTTGGCATTGAAACTCAATTTCCCGTGGGCAGACAGTTTTCCGGCGCGTGCGCTGCCTGTCTGTATAAAAGGTCATGACTCCATCGCAAGGCCCTTCTGATGCGCGACATGCCGAGCGTCCCCCCCTGCGCCGGGGATGGACGACGGGCGCCTGTGCCACGGCAGCGACCCGGTCGGCCCTGCACAGGCTGCTTTACGGGGAGTTTCTCGATCCGGTCTCCATCACCCTGCCGGGGGGGCAGACTCCTTCCTTTGCCCTGGAGCGGGCCCGCTGTGAAAACGGGCAGGCACGGGCGGGCATCATCAAGGATGCGGGTGATGACCCGGACGTGACCCATGGGGCCACCATCATGTCCGAAGTGTACCTGGGCGCGCCCGACAGCGGCATCCTTTTCCGGGCCGGACAAGGGGTGGGAACCGTCACCCGGCCCGGACTGCCGGTCGGGGTGGGGGAAGCTGCCATCAACCCGGTGCCGCGCTCCATGATGGAGAAGGAAGTGCGCCAGCTGTGCGCGGCGGCGGGGGTGCCTGCCGACGTGACCATCACCATCAGCGTGCCGGGGGGCGAGGAATTGGCAAGACGGACGTGGAACCCGCGGCTGGGCATCGTGGGGGGGCTGTCGATCCTTGGCACAACGGGTATCGTCATTCCCTATTCCTGTTCGGCCTGGATCCATTCCATCCATTCCGGGATCGACGTGGCCCGGGCCAGCGGGATATCCCATCTGGTGGGCGCAACCGGTGAACGCAGCGAAACGGCGGCGCGCCGATTGCTGAACCTGCCCCCCGAAAGCTATATCGACATGGGGGATTTCGCCGGGGGAATGCTCAAGTACCTGCAGCGGCATCCGGTGAAACGGCTGACCATCGCCGGGGGCTTTGCCAAAATGTCCAAGCTGGCAGGGGGCGCCATGGACCTGCATTCGGCCCGCTCGCAGGTGGATCTGGACGGGCTGGCGGCGCAGATGGCGGCAATCGGTGCCACGCCGGATATCGTGCGAAGCTGCCGTGCGGCGGCATCGGCGAACGGAGTGCTGCTGCTGGCCGAGAAAAATTCCCTGGCGATCGGCGATCACATTGCCCGGCTGGCCGCTCAAAAGGTTCACGCCATGTTGAAACGAACTGAAACCGATGTCAGCATCCTGATTGTAAACAGGAAGGGCGCCATCGTGGGGCGGGCGCTCTACGAAGGGGCGTTGACCGTGGCCGAGGCGCTTCAGGCGCTGACCTGACCCCCCTCTTTCGCCGACGCCAGGCCGGTCAGCCTCTCACTGACTTCCCAAAGACGCCGCGCCAGGGCATCGTCGCGCGCCGCTTCCGAAGGCATCACCGGCTTGCGCTTGACGAAATACTTGCCGCTCACCCCCGCAACTTCGGGGGAAGTCGCCAGGTAAAGGAGCGTGTCTGCGCCTTCTTCGGGCGTCAGCGCAAAACGGGCCATGCCCCACTGCGCCAGCCGGTCAACGGGGGCAAAGCCCGCCTTCCAGATGCCCGTAGCCACCACCCCGGGGTGCAGCGCGTTGACCGTAAGCGCCGTTCCGGCTTCCCACCGCGCCAGTTCACGCGTAAAGAGGATGTTCGCCAGTTTGGAGCGCGCATAAGCCTTCATGCCCGAATAACCGCGGGAAAATGCCAGGTCTTCCAGATCAAGCACGGCCGACCGATGCGCCACCGAAGAAACATTGACCACCCGCGCCGCAGGAGCAGCCCGCAGCCTCTCCAGCAACAGGTTGGTCAGCAAAAAAGCGGCCAGGTGATTGACCAAAAAAGTCTTTTCCACGCCGTAGGGGGTCATCTCGCGGCGGAGGAAGAAGGCGC
>JALWTJ010000436.1 GCA_027082895.1 Hyphomicrobiales bacterium
GGTAAGCGGTGCGCAACGCATGGATATCATCCCGGTCAAACTTGCGGCGCTTCAACCCGACAAGATTGAGTCCGGCCAGCCGGGCACGGTTTCCCACTGCCATGCCATAGGGAATCACATCCCCGTCCACCATCGAATGGGCACCAACAAAGGCGTGGGAACCCACATGAACGAATTGATGAACGACGCAGGTTCCCCCGAACGTCACGAAATCCTCGACAACCGCGTGCCCGGCAATCCCCACATAATTGGCCAGAATGACATTGTTGCCAATCTTGCAATCATGGGCAACATGGGAACTGGCCATCAACAGGCAGTTGTTGCCGATTACCGTATGCAATCCGCCCCCCTTGGTCCCCGGATTGATGGTAACATTTTCACGAATGGTGCAGTTGGTACCGATGGTCAGCCAGGAGTCTTCGCCGTGAAACTTGAGATCCTGTGGTTGATGGCCCACCGAGGCAAACGGAAATATGCGCGTGCCGCTTCCCACCCGCGTATTGCCCGCAATGCAGACATGGGAAACCAGCTCCACATCATCATCAAGCTGTACTCCCCCGCCCACGACGCAAAAGGGACCAATGGAAACATTGTTTCCAATTCGTGCCGCCGGATCAACAATGGCGGTAGAATGAATGTTCTGGCTGCTCAACGTAAAATATGTCCGTCCCTTGGCGGGGTTACCCGCAATCTCATCTGAAAACCGAAAGAAGCCCCCCGGTTACTGTTCGACGATCATCGCCCCGACCTCAGCCTCGGCAATCAACGTATCCCCCACCATGGCCCGCGCATAAAAACGTCCCACATTCTTTCGCCGCTTGATCTTCTGGATGTGATATTCCAGCCGATCGCCCGGAACGGCGGGCTTACGGAATTTTGCCTTGTCGATGGTCAGCATGTATACCAGATGCGTACTGCCCTTTTCCCGCTCCGCGGCAATGACAATGGCCCCGGCCGTCTGCGCCATCCCCTCGATGATCAATACCCCGGGAAACACCGGATCACCCGGGAAATGCCCCTGAAATATCGGTTCGTTGAAACTGATATTCTTGATGCCCGTGGCACTCTCGTCCCCGTTGATGTCGATGATCTTGTCCAGCATCAGGAACGGATAACGATGGGGCAGACAGGTCAGCAGATCCTTGATATCAAGGCTTTTCAGCTGGCGGGTTTGTGTTTCAGAAACCAGTGACTGATCCATGTGAATTCATTTCCCCTTCGCAAGTTTTCGCACGGCCGCGAGTTCCCTCCAGAACGCTTTTATATCCTGTGCCGGGGCCCCGGCAAGCATTGATCCGGCCGGCCAGTCCTTGGTGACCGATGCGCGGGCGTGAAGAACCGAACCCGCGCCTATGGTCAGATGACCGGCCGAAGCCGCATTGGCCCCCATCAACACCCCGTCCTCCAGCGTCGTCCCTCCCGCCAGCCCGACCGTTGGCGCCAGCAGGCAGTTTCGCCCAATCCACGAATTGTGACCGATTTCCACCAGGGCACCCAGTTTGGAGTTTTCGCCGATCACCGTATCGCCCAATGCGCCCCGATCAATATTGGAGTTCGGCCCGATCTCTACCCGGTCCTGCAAGATGGCCCGCCCCAATTGCGGAATACGCACATTTTCCCGGCCATGATCCAGCAAACCGAACCCTTCCGTTCCAACTGTGGCGCCGTGCGCGATGCGCACTTCATTTCCTACCAGCGCGCATTCAATGGTAACATTGGCCCCGATCCGGCAATTCCGCCCGATCTGCACCCCCGCTCCGATAGCAGTGTTGGGGCCGATACACGTCCCCTCGCCTATCTCGGCACCCGCACCGATCACCACATTCGCGCCAAGTTGCACCTGGTCTTCCAATTCTGCCGCACTTCCGGAACCGGCCACCGGCACCATCGCACAACGCCACCATTCAGCAGGATACATATGCTGAAGGAACCGCACGAACAGGGCGTGGGGGGTCGAACTGACGAGACGAATACTCCCATCTGGCACCTGATCGGCAAGCGTTGATGAAACAATGACTATGCCCGCCCGGGTCTTTGCCAGCATGGCTGCATATTTCTTGCCGCTTGCAAAAGCGATGGCATCGGGCCCCGCCACATCAAGAGGTGCCGCATCCCGAACCGGCACAGCCAGTGCCGCCGCATCCATGTCTGGAAAATCTTCCGCGACCAGATCAACCAGATCACCCAGCACCACACCATCTCGCAAAGGGAAGAAACGCTGATCAACCATCACACATACCCAAGACCCGCCCAACAAAATGCCGTGACGCCACAGGCGCCACGGCATGCAATGGCATTGTTCACACCCTGAACCGCGTCAGAGCAGGGTGGAAATGGTGAACTGGAACACCTGCGTCTTGTCCCCGGTATCCTGCTGGATGACGTGGGCGAAATCCCCCCGCAGCGGACCGAACGGCGAGTTCCAGATGATCGACGCACCCACCGATGTGCGAACCTGCTGCGTGTTGCCACTGACAGTCAGAGCAGAAACCGACGGAGATGCCCCGGAAAGGTATCCGACATCCGCCCAAACGGCGCCATGAATACCGTAGCTCTCCGGAAGAACGGGGATCGGGAATTCCAGCTCGGCGGAAATGCCGGCAAACATCATGGATCCCAGCAGTTCGCCATTGGCCGCCCGCGGCCCCATGCCGCCACCCTGGAAACCGCGAACCAGATTTGGCCCCTTGAAATAGGTTTCCGTGGCATGGGCACCCGAACCACCCAGATCGGAAACAACCCCAGCCTGACCACGGATCGAGGCAACAACCCCCGAATCCCGCACCAGTTCCTTGAAGTAACGCGCCTTGGCTTCGGTCCGCAGATAATTCTGTCCCCAGCCCACATATTGCTGACTGAAGGTGGCAATCAGACCATCGGTCGGACTGATGGGACTGTTGGTCGTGTTGTAGGTAAGGGTATAGCCGAAGAACAGCTTGTTCAGGGTGTCACCGTCACTGATCAGGTTGGAATCCCCAAACGCGGTCGGATGCGGAATCTTGGGCGTGTTGGGATCATTATCATGATCATACATGTAGGAGTCGGTGAACGTCTTGCTTTCAACACCGGCCATCAGATTGGCCGTCAGTTCCTCGGTGATCGGAACGCCGAACCGAATCTGGCCACCATTGCTGTCATAACCGAAATAGTTCGTTTCCGTTTCCGCATTGACCCTCTTGTAAAGATCGATACCCGACGAAATCTTCAACCCCATGAAGCGCGGCTCGGTGAACGAGAAATCATAGGTCTGCCCGTTGGCCGTCGCCCCCAGGGCAACCTTCACATACTGCCCCCGTCCCAGGAAATTGGATTCCGTCAGCGAAATTTCGCCCAGAATGCCATCCGCCGAAGAATAACCGCCCGACGCGCCATAATTACCCGTGGACTTTTCCACCACGGCAACCGTCAGCACGACCTTGTCCGGAGCACTGCCCGCCTGCGTGGTAATACCAACGGAGGAGAAAAAGCCCAGCTTTTCAATGGCCGCCTTGGCACGGGAAACCATGGAACGGTTGAACGGATCCCCTTCGGCAAAGTCCAGCTCGCGCCGGATCACGAAATCGCGGGTCCGCGTATTGCCCACAATGTTGACACGTTCCACATAAACGCGGGCTCCCTCATCCACCAGATAGGTGACGTTGAACACCTTGTTGACCACATCACGGTCCAGACGCGGCCGCACATCGGCAAATGCAAATCCCTGACGCGTGGCACGGAACGCCATGTCCTCGACGGACTTCTGCAGATCGGAGAAGGAATAGGGGTTCCCCTCATAGGTGCGGATGTTGGACTTCAGCGCCTCCGTATCCAGCCCCGGAATGGATGTCTCGATCCCGATGCTGCCGAAATTGTAATAGTCACCTTCCGAAATGGTGAAATTGACGAAATAGGCGCCCCGGGATGCATCATATTCGGAAACTGCCGACAGCACGCGGGCATCCGGATAACCCCGGTTGACGTAGAAATAGCGAATACGCTCCTTGTCCAGGTCCAGCTTGTCCTGCTGCAACTCGTCGTCATTGAGCAACCAGCTCAGCAGATGGCTTTCCTTGGACTGGATGACATTCTTGAGCGTGCCCGAACTGAAGGCATTGTTGCCGGTAAAATTGATGGCGGCAATTCCGGCCCGGTTGCCCTCATTGATCACGAACACGACGCGCTTGCGCCCGTCCTGCACCGTTTCCACCCGCGTAGTCACCGAAACATCGGTATAGCCCACATCATCATAGGCACTGCGAATGGATGCAACGTCATTGGCCAGGCGTTCCTGCGTAAACGTACCACGCGACGCCAGATTGACCATGGCCAGAAGATTTTCATCAGAAAAACGTTGATTTCCCTCGAACAGGACCGAAGCAACGATGGGGTTTTCGCTCACGCTCACCCGCAGCACCCCGCCCGAATAGCGAACGTTGACGCTGGAGAACAACCCCGTGGCATTCAGCGAGGCAATGGACGCCTGAATGGCCGCCGACGTAGCCCGATCCCCCACCTTGATGGTGAGATAATTCTTCAGGGTCGCATCATCCACCCGCGAATTGCCGTCAATTGCAATCCGCGACACCGTCTGGGCCTGCGCCGCCTGAACACTGAAAACCCCGAACCCGGTTCCGGCAAGCGGAAGGAAGGTGATCAGGGCAAGGGCCATGAGGACGCTACGCAAAAAATTATGTCGGATCATGATGTTTCAACAGCCTTTTATCTCACAACGTCCCGGAAAGAACAGAATCGCGCACGCGCAACCCATAACATTTTTCCAGTAAAGGTTTTACTAGTTTTTGCACCAAGAGCAAGCTTGAACAACCATTTGGCGCCGGATATTTTGCCGTGGCGGCATTCCTGCAACAGCCAGAACGCCCCTGTCGGCGTTTCGCCGGAATGGGCTGGACACACCACCCTGCCCATGCCCCCTGCCACCCGCCGGCTCAGAAAAGGTCATTGAACAGGGTAAACAGCATCAGACTGGCCACCAGGATCATGCCGAACCGGAAACCGATTTCCTGCACCCGCGGACTGAGGGGACGTCCCCGCACCAGTTCGGCCAGATAAAACAGCAAATGCCCGCCATCCAGCATCGGGATCGGAAAAAGATTGAAAATGCCGATATTGAGGGAAAGCAGCGCCGTCAGGTTGAGCAGTGCCAGCACTCCCAGGGTTGCCACTTCCCCCGAAACCTGCGCCACCTTGACCGGACCCCCCAACTGTTCGACGTCCCCGCGCCCGACAAAGAAGTCGCCCAGAAAGGCAAAGGTCCGCTCCACCAGAAAGGTCATTTCCTCGGCCGCCATGCCCACCGCTTCCACGGGCCCCGGATGGAAAAGGGTCACATCCTGAGCACTGACACTGCGCGCAACACCGATTCGGCCGATCCGTTGCGGATGGCCAAACCTTCCTGTTATTTCAACGGCTTGTGGCACAACGGTGAAATTCAACTCCTCCCCGTCACGCTGAACCCTGATAGAAACGGGCCGCTCCGGACTGGTGGCCACCAGCCGCTGAAAATCGGAAAAACCGCGCACCGGGAACCCATCCACGCTCAGCACCAGGTCGCCGCTCTCCAATCCGGCAGCTTCGGCGACCGATCCCGCCACCACCTGCTCGATCACCGGCTCGGTGATGTACCGACCATTGGCCAGCAGCATGCCATAAAGCACCAGAAAGGTGAACAGGATGTTGGCCAGCGGCCCCGCAGCAACCACCGCGATGCGGCGCCAGACATTCTTGTGGGCAAAAAGATACGGACGCACCTCGGGATCAATCTTGCGCTCCGCCTCCGGATCGGGCTGGCTCGCTGCATTCATGTCGCCCAGAAAACGCACATACCCGCCAAGCGGAATGAGCGAGACTTTCCAGCGGGTTCCCAACCTGTCGGTAAACCCGAACAACTCCCGCCCGAACCCGATGGAAAAGGTCTGAATGGCAACACCGTTCCAACGCGCAACCAGATAGTGCCCCATTTCATGCACGAACACGATAACGGTCAACACGGCCAGAAAGGGCACGATATAGGACAGGAGCCAGCCGGCAAATTCAATCATTGTTCATTCCAATCCCGCCAAACCGGCACCCGGCCGCATTCCCTCTCAAGAGAACCGCCCCCTGCCTTGGCGAAAAAAATCAACGCTACCAGAGCATCAGCCCCGCGGCGACCCAATACAGATTGAGATGCACCGCCCCGATGGCAAAGACCAGCAATGCGCCAAATGTAAGGCTGTCCAGCCTGTCCATCAATCCGCCATGCCCGGGAATGACATCGCTGGTATCCTTGATCTGAAAATTGCGCTTGATGGCACTTTCCGTCAAATCCCCCAACTGCCCGGCAATGGAAACGGCCGCAGCAATGACAAGACCGATCCACAGGGGAGAGGGCGTGGTCAGGACCCAGATCAACAATCCCGCCAGCGTGCCCGTGAACAGGCCGCCAAGTGCCCCCGACCAGGTCTTGGCGGGCGAAATATCCGGGTTGAGCTTGGCCCCTCCCAACTGCCGCCCGATGAAAAAGGCCCCGGTATCGGTCATCCAGATCGTGGTTCCCAGAAAGAAGCAGGCCGCAAAACCATAGGTGGACTCCCCGCGAACCGCCATCAGCGCAATGCTGACCGCGGCAAAGAACAGGAACCCCATGGTACGCCACCAGCGGGTTTCCGCATCACCCAGCAAGGTAATGGCAACCCCAAGGATGGCGATAACAGTCCCCATCCGGAAACCGCCGAAATGGGCCGACAGCGGCACCAGCGCCATGACCGCGATCAGCACATATCCCAGGCGGCTCACCGGCCGGGTGGTAATCATGATTTCCCATTCCCGCAGCATGCCCGCAAAGACGACCGACACGATAAGGGCGAACCAGAGCCCCCCCATCCAGACCATGAAGATGGTCACGACCAGAAGAATGGCCGCCGAAATCAGCCGCGGACCAAGATCGCTCCAGGAGCGCGACCCGTTATCCCCGGCTGAAAAATCATCGGTCATTGGGCCGCCTCCACACCGCCAAAGCGCCGTTGCCGCCCGGAAAAGACCTGCAGGGCCGCAACGAAATCATCTTCATTGAAATCCGGCCACAACACGTCCTGAAACACCAGTTCCGAATAGGCGCCCTGCCAGACGAGAAAATTGGATGTCCGCTGCTCCCCCCCTGTCCGGATCAGCAGGTCGGGGTCAGGGATCCCGGCCGTGAACAGCGAATCGGAAAAGGTCTTTTCATCCACGTCCTCGGCCCTGATTTCCCCTGCCGCAACACGATGTGCAATCTGGCGCGCTGCCGCAACGATTTCGGAACGCCCTCCATAGTTGAAGGCCACGTTCAGATTGAGCCCCCGATTGCTGCGCGTCACGGTTTCGACCCTGTCGATGATCCCCTGCAATCCCGGCTCCAGCGTGTGCCGTTCCCCCAGAATGCGAATGCGCACGTCGTTCTTGTGCAATTTCTGAAGGTCCGTTTCAACAAACCGTTTCATCAAATTGAAAATGAATTCGATTTCCGATTTCGGCCGCCGCCAGTTTTCTGAGCTGAAACTGTAGACCGTCAGGTAGCGCACCCCGTACCGGATGGCATATTCCACCAGCCTGCGCAGGGCACGGATGCCTTCGCGATGCCCTTCCGTACGCGGTTTGCCCCGGGCAACGGCCCAGCGGCCATTCCCGTCCATGGTAACGCCCACATGCATGGGAATACGCAAGCCCTCCCCCACTCCGGGCGCGTCCCGATCCGAATCCGGACAGGACATGTGCGAACTGGCGGTGGCAGATCCTGAAGACATCGGCGTCGGGGTCATTCCGTCATCTGATTGATTGATGGGAACCGGCCACATCAGATGGCCGGGGCCGGTTGGGGGACAGAACCGGCTAGATCTGCATGATTTCCGCTTCCTTCTTTGCCGTCAGGCTATCGATTTCCTCGATGGCATTATCCGTGGCCTTCTGCACCTTCTCGGAAAGCGAATGCATCATGTCCTTGGACATCTCGCCATCCTTTTCCGCCTTTTTCAGCATGTCCATGCCATCCCGGCGAATATGACGGACCGCAACCCGTGCCTGCTCCGCATAGCTGGAGGCAACCTTGGCCAGTTCGCGGCGGCGTTCTTCGTTCAGTTCAGGCAGAGGCACCCTGATACTGGCACCTTCCGCGATCGGATTGAGCCCAAGTCCCGAATCCCGAATGGCCTTGTCAACGGCAGCAGCCATGCTCTTGTCCCACACCTGCACCGACAGCATGCGTGGTTCGGGAACCGATACCGTGGCCAATTGGTTCAGCGGCATGGGAGAGCCATAGGCATCAACCATGATCGGATCCAGCATGGAGGCACTGGCCCGTCCCGTTCGCAACCCGGCCAGTTCATCCTGAAGAGACTTGACCGATTTTTCCATGCGGGCGCTTAGCGCATCAATCGAAAAACTGTCTGACATCGCAAATTCCTAACCTTGATCTAGCCAACACGGGTCGAAAACACATCGCCGTTCAGAACACCTGTCAGGCCGCCGGGGGCATCCAGTGCGTAGACCAGTATGGGCAAATTATTGTCACGGGCAAGAGCAAAGGCCGCCGTATCCATTACCCTAAGATCCCGGGAAATGACTTCCTCGTGGCTCAAGGTGTCATAACGGGCAGCACTGGGATCAAGACTCGGGTCGGCGGAATAAACGCCGTCCACCTTGGTGCCCTTGAGCAGAATATCGCACTCAAGCTCCAGAGCCTTGAGCGCCGCCGCGGTATCCGTGGTGAAAAAGGGGTTTCCCGTTCCTCCCCCGCAAATGACCACCTGCCCATTCTCAAGGGCGCGCTTGGCGTCCCGGGCGGTAAAGACATCGGCAACCGAATGCATGGGAACCGACGAGAAGACCTTGGCCGGAACCCCCAGCTTGCAGATTTCCTGGGCCAGCGCCAAGGAATTGATGACGGTGCCCAGCATCCCCATCAGGTCACCGGTTACCCGGTCCCCCCCGTCCGCCGCCACCTTGAGGCCGCGAAAGATGTTGCCGGCACCGATGACAATGGCAATCTGAACGCCCGCACGGGCAGATTCGGCAATCTGGGCGGCCACCGATTCGAGAAAGCGGGCCTCGATTCCAAAATTCTGATCCCCGGCAAGCACCTCGCCGGAGACCTTGAGAAGAATACGTTTGTACTTAGGAGCGGTCACTTGATTTCCCTTCGCCGGGGGAGCGTCCCCGCGCCAGAATCCGGCGTTGGAAATCTTTTACTCGGTGCCCGCAGCAGCCGCAACCTCTGCGGCGAAATCGCTTTCTTCTTTTTCAATTCCATCACCAAGGGCCATGCGCACGAACCCGGTCAACTCGATGGGAGCCCCCAGTTCCTTGGCCTTCTGCTCGATGAAGGCGCCAACCTTGGATTCCCCGTCAACAACAAACACCTGTTCCAGAAGGCAGACTTCGGAGAAGAATTTGCGAATGCGCCCTTCAACCATTTTCTGAACGATTTCAGCAGGTTTTCCCGAAGAATTCGCCTGTTCCGTGAAAACGGCGCGTTCCCGTTCCACCACGGCTTCATCCACATCCTTGGCCGATACGGCCAGCGGATTGATGGCGGCGATGTGCATGGCAATCTGCCGGCCCAGTTCATTCAGGGCCTCCGGATCAGCACTGGACTTGAGGGCAACAAGAACGCCCATGCGCCCCATGCCACTGGCAACGGCATTGTGCACATAGGAACTGACCACGCCTTCAGGTACCGAAAGAGTGGCACTGCGGCGCAATCCCATGTTTTCGCCGATCTTGGCAACGGCAGCCGTGATCTGTTCGGCCACGCTCATGCCCGAATCTCCGAACGGCATTGCGTTCAGGGTTGCCGCATCAGACCCCCCATCAAGCGCCAGTTGCGCAATGTCGGCCACCAGTTTTTGGAATTCCTCGTTTCGCGCAACGAAGTCCGTTTCCGAATTGAGCTCGACAACCGCCCCGCGGGTACCATCGGTTGCCACCGCAACCAGCCCTTCGGCAGCAACCCGCCCGGCCTTCTTGGCCGCCTTGGCGAGTCCCTTGGCCCGAAGCCAGTCGATAGCCGCCTCGATATCTCCGTCGGTTTCTGTCAGAGCGTTCTTGCAATCCATCATGCCTGCGCCGGTCAGTTCACGCAGTTCCTTTACCTGTGCCATCGTAACAGCCATGGTCTTCATCCTTTTCCTTGCAGCCTCGTCCCCGAAGGAAAGAAGACTGCATCATTCATCATCTTGAAATCGTGCCATATCCGAACCCCCGGCGACAGTTCTGCACCGGGGTTCGACTAAGGACAAAAGGGCTCAGGCGCCCTTGGCGAACTCTGCGGCCTGCTCCAGCCAGTTGTCCCGCTCGATACGTCCCTTGAAGTTCAGCTCCGCATCCACCTTTTCGATCTCATCGGGCGTAAAAGCAGCAATCTGGGCAAACTTGGTAATACCGAGCGCATTCAGCTTCTGCTCGATGACCGGGCCAACACCGCTGATCTTTTTCAGATCATCGGGTTCACCTTCCGGGCGCGCAAACATGATGCCGCCCTGCCCCGCATCCGCGGCAGCTTCAGCAGCCGGAGCCGGCTCATCGGCAGCCGGTTCTGCCGTCGCTTCGGGCGTTTCCACCACTTCTTCGACCACGATTTCCTCGACAACCGTTTCTTCAACGGCCGGCTCGACGGGTGTTTCTTCCTGCGCCCCGAGATCAATTCCCTGTTCGGTCGACGAACGGGCAATGCCGTCCAGCGCCGCCTTGGCAAACAGGTCGCAGTAAAGCTCGATGGCCCGCGCCGCATCATCATTGCCCGGGAACGGGTAATCGGCATCGTCGGGATCACAATTGGAATCGATCACCGCGACAACCGGAATGCCCAGACGCCGCGCCTCGAGAATGGCGATGGCCTCCTTGTTGGTGTCGATCACGAACAGAACGGAGGGGACATTTCCCATGTCCTTGATACCGCCCAGATCCCGGTCCAGCCGCGCTTTCTCGCGGGAAAGCTGCAGCAGTTCCTTCTTTGTCAGCCCCTGGGTACCTTCCGTTTCCAGAGCCTCCAGCTCCCGCAACCGGGCAATGGACTTGGAAATGGTCTGCCAGTTGGTCAGCATGCCGCCCAGCCAGCGGGAGTTGACATAATACTGCGCGCACTGCTGGGCCGCATTGGCCACCACCGGCGCCGCCTGCCGCTTGGTGCCCACGAACAGTACACGCCCGCCATCGGCCACCACGTCCGAAACCAGTTGCAACGCCTGGTGCAGCATGGGCACCGTCTGGCTCAGGTCAAGAATGTGGATATTGTTGCGCACGCCGAAAATGAAACGTTCCATTTTCGGGTTCCAGCGATGCTTCTGGTGTCCGAAATGAACACCTGCTTCCAGAAGTTGACGAATAGAAAATGTCGGCAATGCCATCGGGCTTGCTCCTTTACCGGTTATGCCTCCACGGAGCGTATGCAACACCCGCCCTCAAGGGGACATGGTGCCACCGGAAGAAAGCCGCTCATTCGGCCCTCGAACCCCGTGTGTGAATTTAGTCCAGCCGCGCTATAGAGGAGTTGCGGAAACAGTGCAAGAACTGTTTCGCAAAACGCGCTGTCAGAAAAGGCATGCAGGTTCGCCCAGCCTCAAGCCTGCACCCGCCACACCCCGCCCATACAATGAATGGGCCATGCACCGCTGTCCGGATGTTGCGCAGGGCGCAAAAATCAGCCCAGCTGCACGTCATTGACCCCTGAAACCGACTTGATGCCACTTGCAACGCTGGTATCCAGGTTGAACGTCCCCTTCAGCCGGATATGGCTTTCCCGCTCCGCGTTCTCGGACTGCACAACCAGCGTCACCCGCCCCTGCCCGCCCTGCTGCAAGAGCCGGGAAACCGGCTGCAAACAGTCTTTGGTGCCCACGAATATGGTCAGATGACGCGATTCCGCTTCGCTTACCTTGTCCAGCAGACGGGCACTGAGCAGGCGAAGCCGCGGAGCCTTGTCCTCGAAAGCCACCTGCACACCGGCAATCACGGCCGCACCGGGCTGGAGAATATCATCATACATGTCCATCTGTTCGGAAAACATGACACACTCAAAGGCCCCCGTGGGGTCGGAAAGAGACAGCACCACCATGGGCGCCCCCCGTTTTGTTACCTTGTTCTGCCGCCCCACGATAATAGCGGCGATCTTGCAACTGGTTTTTTGCTGTTCGGCCATCTCCCCGATTTCGCGCCAGGTCAGGATGGAACGCTTTTTCAGCACCTCCCGGTAATCGTCCAGCGGGTGGCCCGACAAATGAAAACCGATGGCCGCCTTTTCCCGGTCCAGACGCCCCATGGTGGACCAGCGCGCCGTTGCCGGATCCAGTGCGATCGGCTGCGGACGTTCCACCTCGAACATGTCCACCGTTCCCGCCGCCCTGTTGCTGGCCGCCCGCTGCGCGGTTCCCAGAATGGTATCAAGCGCTGCTGCGGCCTGCTCACGGTAATCCACCAGTTGGTCCAGCGCCCCGGCATTGATCAGTGTTTCAAGGGTACGCTTGCTGATGAAGCCGGGATCGATACGGTTGGCAAAGTCCGCCAGATCGGCAAACGGCGTGTCCCCCCGCACCTCAACGATATGTTCGGCAACGGCGCGCCCCACCCCCTTGACCGCGCAAAGAGCATAAAAAATCTTTTCCTCGCGCACATCGAACGCCACCTGCGAACGATTGACACATGGGGGAACGACCTCGATGCCCAACCGATCCGCATCCTGCTTGAATTCGGCCAGCTTGTCGGTATTGGTCACGTCCTGACTCATGGACGCCGCAAGAAATTCCCTCGGATAATTGGCCTTCAGATAGGCCGTCTGGTAGGTAATGAAGGCATAGGGGGCCGAATGGGACTTGTTGAATCCGTACTCGGCAAACTTGGCACAGGCATCAAAGATCTTGTGCGCCAGTTGTTCCGGTATGTCCCTTTCCATGGCCCCACTGACGAACCGTTCGCGCTGGGCATCCATTTCCGACTGGATCTTCTTGCCCATGGCCCGGCGCAGGATGTCGGCCTCCGCCAGCGTATAGCCGGCCAGATCCTTGCCCACCTGCTGCACCTGTTCCTGATAGGTGATAATGCCGAAAGTCGACGCCAGTATCGGCTCGAGCTTGGGATGAAGATATTCAACCTTCTCCTCCCCCCGCTTGCGCTTGCAATAGACCGGAATGTTGTCCATGGGGCCGGGACGGTACAGGGCCACAAGGGCAATCAGGTCTTCGAACCGGTCCGGCTGCATCTGCACCAGCGACCGGCGCA
>JALWTJ010000437.1 GCA_027082895.1 Hyphomicrobiales bacterium
GACGGGGATGTGATTCCCTATGGCATGGCAGTGGGAAACCGTGCCCGGCTGGCCGGACTCAATCTTGTCGGGTTGAAGCGCCGCAAGTTTGACCGGGATGATATCCATGCGTTGCGCACCGCTTACCGGATGATCTTTTCTTCGGAGGGGACCTTGCGGGAGCGGGTCGCGGATGCCTCGGAGATGTTCCAGGACAATGAACTGGTACAGCGAGTGGTCCGTTTCATCAATGATGCCAAGGGACGTTCGTTCTGTCTTCCCCGCAATGGCTCCAACGGCGCCTGAAGCCGCCGGAGCCCGGCGGCTGGCGCATATCTGTCGGCCACAGGCGGTTGACCGGAGACGGGCGCGTGACGCAGGCCGGGTGACAACATGAACAAAGAGCATGATTACCGGCTGTTCGTTCTTGCCGGCGAGGTGTCGGGCGATCGACTCGGTGCGGGTCTTCTCGGGGCGCTTGGGGAACGTGCTTCTTTCCTCTTTCAGGGGGTTGGCGGTGAGGAAATGGCGGAACAGGGTTTGGTGAGCCTGTTTCCGATGTCGGATCTTGCCGTCATGGGGTATGTGGATGTGGTGCGCAGGTTGCCGCTGCTTTTGTGGCGTGTGCGGCAGGTCATTGCCGCCATCATGCGTTTTGATCCGGATCTGGTGGTGCTGGTGGATGCACAGGTCTTTTCCAAACTCGTGGCCAGGGGACTGCGTAAACGGGGCTTTGAAAAGCCCATCCTTTTATATTCCGGGCCAACCGTGTGGGCGCACAAGCCGGAGCGTGCCCGTGCCATTCGTCCGCTTTATGACGAGGTGCTCGCCCTGTTTCCGTTCGAACCCCCTGTCATGGACCGTCTGGGCGGACCAGCATGCAGTTTTGTCGGTCACCCGGCATTTGGAGAAAAACGGGTTCCAGCTGGCGAAAGAGAAGAACTGTTTCTGCTCATGCCGGGGTCGCGCATCGGGGAATTGAAACGCCATATGGGCATGTTCGGTCAGGTGGCCGGGCAGCTTCACATCCGGTATCCGGACTTGCGGTTCGTTTTGCCCACATTGGGGCATATCGAAGCGCGGGTGCGGCGGGAGGTGGCGAACTGGCCGGTGGATGTGCAGGTTGTGACATCGCGCACGGATCGTTCGCGGGCCTTCATGACGGCGCGGGCGGCTTTGAGTGTTGCCGGAACGGCTACTCTTGAGTTGTGCGCGGCCGGTGTTCCCATGGTCGCGACCTATGTGATGGATGTGGCCATGAAACAGATTGAAAAGCGGCTGGACCTGAAATTCTTTTCCCTGCCCAACCTGATACTTGACCGGCCGCTGGTGCCCGAGCGTCTGCTTGATCGTCCGCGTCCTGAAGCGGTGCTTCCTCTTTTGCAGGATTTGCTGGACAACCCGGCAGCCCGCGATGCGCAGGTGGCCGGTTTCAGGGATGTGGCGACCCTCATGACCCAGGGAACGGCGGCCTGTCCGTTGCAGGCCCCCGTTGATCGGGTAATGGCGCATCTTGGTGCGTTCCGACGTCACTGAGCCGTATTTTCAGGGACGCTTTCCCGTACAAGCGTTCAGCGGTTGCTGAGGGGAACGTAGTCGCGGCGCGGTTCGCCATTGTACAACTGGCGCGGGCGGCCGATCTTCTTTTGTGGATCCGCGATCATTTCCTTCCACTGGGACACCCAGCCCACGGTGCGTGCCAGGGCGAAAATGGCGGTGAACATGGAGGTGGGGAAGCCGATGGCGTCCAGGATGATGCCGGAATAGAAATCCACGTTGGGATAAAGCTTGCGCTCGATGAAATAGGGGTCTTCAAGGGCAATCTTTTCCAACTCCCGTGCCACCTGAAGGGTGGGGTTGTTTTCAACGCCGAGCAGGTCCAGCACTTCCTTTGCCGTCTGCTGCATGACCTGGGCGCGGGGGTCATAGCTCTTGTAGACACGGTGTCCGAAACCCATCAGGCGGAAGGGATCGCTCTTGTCCTTGGCCTTGGCAATGAATTCGGGGATTCTGTCCGGCGTGCCGATTTCGCGCAGCATGTTGAGGGCGGCCTCGTTGGCCCCTCCGTGGGCGGGGCCCCACAGGCAGGCAACGCCTGCCGCAATGCAGGCAAAGGGGTTGGCGTCGGAGGAGCCGGACAGGCGCACCGTGGAGGTGGAGGCGTTCTGTTCATGGTCGGCATGCAGCATGAAGATGCGATCCATGGCCCTTTCGATGATGGGGTCGACCTCGTAATCGGCCGTGGGCACGGAGAAGCACATATGCAGGAAATTGGCGGCGTAGCTCAGATCGTTACGCGGATAGACGAAGGGCTGTCCGATGGCATATTTGAACGCGTAGGCGGCAATGGTGGGGATTTTTGCAATCATCCGGATGGAGGCAATTTCCCGCTGTTCGGGGTCGTTGATGTCGGTGGAGTCGTGGTAGAAGGCGGCCATGGCGCCCACGACGCCGCACACGATGGCCATGGGGTGGGCATCCCGGCGGAAGCCGCGATAAAGATTGTGCATCTGCTCGTGCAGCATGGTGTGCATGGTGATGCGTTCTACGAAATCGGCAAGTTCTGCCTGGGAGGGCAGCGCCCCGTAAAGAAGCAGGTAACAGACTTCCAGATAGTTGCTGTTCTGGGCCAGTTCGTCGATGGAATAGCCGCGATAGAGCAGTTGGCCCTTTGCGCCGTCAATATAGGTGATGGCGCTGTCACAGGCCGCGGTGGAGGTGAAACCGGGATCATAGGTGAACATGCCGGTCTTGGCATAAAGGGAGCGGATGTCGATGACATCGGGCCCGACGCTGCCATGCAGAACATCAAATTCGTAAACCTGATCTCCGATTGTCAGTGTTGCTTTTTCAGCACTCATGCCAGCCTCCTGTAAATGTTCAAAGAAATCCGGCTCACAGACCGCACAACACCATGCATGTGCATGGTTGCGGATGAGATCATGCCCCCAAAACCGGATGATGCTGCTTGGCTATATGATTTGCGCCCTTTGCGCAACCAACGGGCAGACACATGACTGCAAATTGCAGTGATAACCGGTGGTGACAATCAGTTGTTCAACTGGTCTTTCAACCGGGCAAGGCTTTCCTTCTTGCCAAGCAGTTCCATGACGTCAAATACACCGGGGGACACGGTGCGCCCGGTCAGGGCAACTCGCAGGGGTTGCGCGATCTTGCCAAGTTTCAGGTCCAGTCGTTCACCGAGTTCCTTGATGTTGTGATGCAGGTTCGGCGCTGTCCACTCGTCAATGCCTTCCAGAAGTTCCACGGCCTGGGCGAGGATGGGACGCTTGTCCTGTGCAACATGTTTTGCTGCCTTCTCCTCGACCGGCAGGGGGCGGGTGGCATAGATGAACTGGGCAAGGGAAATCAGCTCCAGGACCGTTTTCGCCCGTGGTTGCAGCTCGGGCAAGGCGGCAAGAACGGTTTCTTTCCTCTGTTCAA
>JALWTJ010000438.1 GCA_027082895.1 Hyphomicrobiales bacterium
GCTTGGTGCCCTTGACATATCCCTTGGGGCCGGCGGTGGCCTTCTTGCCGAACAGCATTTCCTTGAGCCGGGCATAGACGTTGCGATCCAGAATGGACTGCTCGTCGTCCCGGTCCTTGGCCAGGCGCTCGATTTCCTCGCGCTCGATGGACATGGCCCGTTCGTCCTTTTCGATCCCGTGCCGGTTGAACACCCGCACTTCGACCACCGTGCCCGAATCCCCGGGCGGCACCCGCAGGGACGTGTCGCGCACATCCGAGGCCTTTTCCCCGAAGATGGCACGCAACAGCTTTTCTTCCGGCGTCATGGGGCTTTCACCCTTGGGGGTGATCTTGCCCACCAGAATGTCACCGGGCTGCACCTGCGCACCGATGTGAATGATGCCGGCCTCGTCCAGATTGCGCATGGCTTCCTCGGACACGTTGGGAATGTCCCGGGTGATGTCCTCGGGGCCCAGCTTGGTGTCTCGCGCCATTACCTCGAACTCGTCGATATGAATGGAGGTGAAGACGTCGTCCTTGGCAATACGTTCGGAAAGAAGGATCGAGTCCTCGTAATTGTACCCGTTCCAGGGCATGAAGGCGACCAGCACGTTGCGCCCAAGGGCCAGGTCGCCCAGATCGGTGGACGGACCATCGGCAATGATGTCCCCGGCCTCCACATGGTCCCCCACCACCACCAGCGGCCGCTGGTTGATGCAGGTGGACTGGTTGGAGCGCTGGAACTTCATCAGGTTGTAGATGTCCACGCCCGACTTGGAAGGGTCCGTTTCCTGGGTGGCGCGGATCACGATGCGGGTGGCATCCACCTGATCGATCACCCCGGTGCGCTTGGCAACGATGGCCGCGCCCGAATCCCGGGCCACCACCGCTTCCATGCCCGTGCCCACGAACGGGGCCTCGCTGCGCAGCAGCGGCACGGCCTGGCGCTGCATGTTCGAGCCCATCAGAGCCCGGTTCGCATCGTCGTTCTCAAGGAACGGAATGAGCGAAGCGGCAACGGAAATGACCTGCTTGGGCGACACGTCCATCATGTCGATCATGTCCCGGGGCGTCAGGGAAACGTTCCCCGCATGCCGGGCCGTTACCATTTCGTTCTGGAACGTGTTGTCCTCGGAAATGTGCGCATTGGCCTGGGCCACATGGTACTTGGCTTCCTCGATCGCCGACAGGTAGACCACCTCGTCGGTGATCTTGCCGTCCACCACCTTGCGGTAGGGTGTTTCGATGAACCCATACTTGTTGACCCGCGCGAACGTGGCCAGCGAATTGATCAGGCCGATATTGGGCCCTTCGGGCGTCTCGATGGGACAGATGCGACCGTAATGGGTCGTATGCACGTCGCGCACCTCGAACCCGGCCCGTTCACGGGTCAACCCCCCCGGCCCCAGTGCCGACAGGCGCCGCTTGTGGGTGATCTCGCTCAGGGGATTGGTCTGATCCATGAACTGGGACAGCTGGGAGGAACCGAAGAATTCGCGCACCGCCGCCGCCGCCGGCTTGGCATTGATCAGGTCCTGGGGCATGACCGTATCGATTTCCACCGAACTCATGCGTTCCTTGATCGCCCGTTCCATGCGCAGCAGGCCGACCCGGTACTGGTTCTGCATCAACTCGCCCACCGAACGCACCCGCCGGTTGCCCAGATTGTCGATATCGTCGATTTCCCCGATACCGTCCCGCAGGTTGACCAGCGTGCGCACCACCTCGACAATGTCCTCGCGCCTGAGAATCCGGACCGTGTCTTCGCAGTCCAGATCCAGCCGCATGTTCATCTTGACCCGGCCCACCGCGCTCAGATCATAGCGCTCCGAATCAAAGAACAGGGAATTGAACATGGCCTCCGCCGTCTCCAGCGTGGGCGGCTCGCCCGGACGCATGACCCGGTAAATGTCGAACAGGGCATCCTCGCGGGTCTCGTTCTTGTCCAGGGCCAGCGTGTTGCGCAGATAGGGACCAACACTCACATGGTCGATATCCAGAATCGGAAGGGTCTTGAACCCCTTCTCCTCCAGCTTGGTCAGCAGGGCCTCGTCCAGTTCGTCCCCCGCTTCGGCAAAGATTTCACCGGTTTCCATGCTCATCAGGTCATGGGCCAGGTAGGAACCGTAAAGCTCCTCATCGGACACCAGAAGATGAGTAGTCCCCGCCTCTGCGATCTTGCCGGCGCCGCGTGCCGAAAGCTTCTTGCCCGCTTCGTGCACCACGTCGCCGGTCTTGGCATCCACCAGATCCCGGTTGGGCTTGGCACCCTTGAACTTTTCCGGATCAAAGGGACGTTTCCAACCCTGCTTCACCTTTTCCAGCGTGATGGTGTTGTAATAGGTATCCAAAATGTCCTCGGCGCTCAGTCCCAGGGCCTTGAGCAGGGACGTCACTGGAATCTTGCGCCGCCGGTCGATGCGGGCAAACACGATGTCCTTGGCGTCAAACTCGATGTCCAGCCACGATCCGCGATAAGGAATGATGCGGGCAGCAAACAGGAGCTTGCCCGACGAATGGGTCTTGCCCTTGTCATGGTCAAAGAACACACCCGGGGAACGGTGCATCTGGGAAACGATCACCCGTTCCGTGCCATTGATGATGAAGGTGCCGTTCTTCGTCATCAGGGGCATGTCACCCATATAGACTTCCTGCTCCTTGATATCCTTGACCGAACGGGCCCCCGTATCCTCGTCCACCTCGAACACGATCAGGCGCAGGGTCACCTTGAGCGGCGCCGCATAGGTCATGTCCCGCTGCCGGCATTCCTCGGTATCGAACTTGGGCTGGGAAAACTCGTAGCGGACAAACTCCAGTGACGCGGTATCGGCGAAATCCTTGATCGGAAACACCGACTTGAACACGGCCTGCAGGCCGGTTTCGTCCCGGGCATCCTCCGGCACATCCATCATCAGAAACTGATCATAGGAGGTTTTCTGCACCTCGATCAGGTTGGGCATTTGTGTAACTTCACGAATGGAGCCGAAAGATTTGCGCATCTTGCGACGTCCATTGAACGTAACTGCCATGACAGTTCCCCTTAACGATTTTGTGGAAGCGGGAAATACCCGAAAGCAAAAGTCCAAAAATCCGACAATCAGCCGTCGGCCTTCAGGACACCTGCCCGCAATATTTCACGCAACTGAAATTGTACAAATGGCGATCCGGCTCCGGACCGGTCCACCGCCATGTCTGTCCGCCAACGGGCCGAACAGACAGGCGCAGGGCGAAAAAATCCGCCCTGCGCCATGTTCCTGAGCGAACTACTTGAGTTCGACAGATGCACCCGCTTCTTCAAGCTTGGTCTTGATTTCTTCGGCCTCCGCCTTGGCAATGCCCTCTTTGAGAGCCTTGGGAGCACCTTCAACCAGATCTTTGGCTTCTTTAAGACCAAGACCCGTGATGGCACGAACTTCCTTGATCACGTTGATCTTCTTGTCACCGAAGGAGGTCAGAATCACGTCGAATTCGGTCTTTTCCTCGGCAGCACCGCCCGCATCACCACCGGCAACGGCGGCAACGGCAACAGGAGCAGCAGCGGAAACGCCCCACTTCTCTTCCAGCATCTTGGACAGCTCGGAAGCTTCCAGAACGGTGAGTTCGGACAGTTCGTCCACCAGTTTGTTCAAATCAGCCATTTTGTTTCTCTCGTTTTATTTTGTAGTCGTTTCAGTTTGATAAGGGAAATCAGATCGATACCGTAAAGCGAACCTTACGCCGCGCCTTTATCCGCATAAGCTCCAACAACCCGAGCCACCTGGGAACCAGGGGCCTGGACCACCATGGCAATCTTTGCCGCAGGCTGCGTAAGCATCCCGGCAATCTTGCCGCGCAACTCGTCAAGCGAGGGCACCGAAGCAAGGGACTTGACACCATCGGCGTCCAGTTCCATTGCCCCCATGGCACCTCCGATAACGACAAACTTGTCGTTCTCCTTGGCGAAATTCACCGCAACCTTGGGCGCGGTGACAGGGTCCTGAGAATAGGCAATCAGGGTCTGGCCAACAAAGAGGCCGGAAATGTCTGCTATCTCGGTCTGTTCAAGAGCCAGCTTGGCGAGACGGTTCTTTGCGACCTTGACGTGCCCGCCCGCCTGCTTCATCTGAACGCGCAAACGTTCCATTTCGCTGACCGGCAGTCCCGCATAGTGAGCCACCACGACGGCGCCGGCATCCTTGATCGAATCCCGAAGCCCTGCGATGAACTCGGCCTTTTGCGCTCTATCCACTGCTTCTCTCCACGTTTCAGCCCGGCACTAGAAGGCCGGACCGGTTCCAATTACCGCTGCCCCGGCCCGCAAGCGGGACGTTTCAACGGCGGTTTAATGCCTGTAAACCGCCACCGGCTGGAAACTTCCAGCGGCAACTGGTCTGGATCAAACCAAAACGTTGACAAACACAAGGGCCTGTCTCAATTCCGGTCGTATCCCCATCTATTGCGGGCCCTTGTCGGTTTAGGCGAAGCACCAGAGGCACCCCGCACCCGCAGTCTCGGACAGGACTTCACCGCAACCACCGGAAAGAATTCCCACCAGTTACGGCCATTGAGGTGGCCCTCAGGCCACCCAATTCTTCATGTGGCGCACGCCCTCAGGCGACGCTTGACGGATCCACATGCAGGCCGGGCCCCATGGTCGAAGATATGGCAATCTTCTTGATATAGGTTCCCTTGGAGCCACTGGGCTTAGCCTTGGCCACCGCATCGGTAAACGCCTTGATGTTTTCCAGCAGCGCATCGGCCTTGAAAGAGGCCTTGCCGACCCCCGCATGCACGATGCCGTTCTTTTCCACCCGGAACTCGACCGCGCCACCCTTGGCGTTCTTGACGGCCTCGGCCACGTTGGGTGTCACCGTCCCCACCTTGGGGTTGGGCATCAGGTTGCGCGGACCAAGCACCTTGCCCAGACGGCCCACGATGGGCATCATGTCCGGAGTGGCAATGCACCGGTCAAAATCGATCTTGCCCTTTTGCACGTCTTCCATCAGGTCTTCCGCACCAACGATGTCGGCTCCCGCCTCGCGTGCCTCGTCCGCCTTGGCATCGCGCGCAAAAACGGCAACCCGCACCGCGCGCCCGGTGCCATTGGGCAGAGCCACCACACCCCGGACCATCTGGTCCGCATGACGCGGATCCACGCCAAGGTTCATGGCAATTTCAACGGTCTCGTCAAACTTGGCCCCGGCATTTTCCTTGACCAGCTTCACCGCATCACCGATTTCATACAGCTTGTTGCGGTCGATCCGCGCCAGTGCCGCGGCATATTTCTTTCCAACTTTAGCCATGATTTCAGCCCCCTATCTCGATACCCATCGAACGGGCCGAACCCGCGATCTGCGCCATGGCCGCCTCGATGTCATGGGCGTTCAGATCCTTCATCTTTGCCTCGGCGATGGAACGGACCTGGGCCAGGCTGAGCGTTCCGGCATTTTCATGCCCGGGCTTCTTGGAACCGGATTTCACCTTCACCGCCTGCTTGATCATGTAGCTCACCGGCGGCATTTTCATCTCGAAGGAGAAGCTCTTGTCCGCATAGATGGTGATGATGCAGGGCACTGGAGCACCCTTGTCGATATCCTGGGACGCCGCGTTGAACGCCTTGCAGAATTCCATGATGTTCAGCCCACGCTGACCCAGTGCCGGGCCAATCGGGGGAGATGGTGTCGCCGAACCGGCGGGGACCTGCAGCTTCAGATAGCCGCTGATTTTCTTTGCCATTTTCTTTTCCGTTTCCGGCCCCTTGGGGCCTGATCGTTAAAACGCCGTGGTACAGACCTTTGAGAACCCGTCTGGCAGACACGTCCCGGCCCTTCCACGGATTTGATGTGCTGCCGAAACAACCCTTGCCCGGCAACGGCGCATGATCAGATCTTCTCCACCTGACCATATTCCAGTTCGACCGGCGTCGGCCGGCCAAAAATCGAAACTTCCACTTTCAGACGGGCCCGTTCCTCGTCCACTTCCTCGACAACCCCGTTGAAGGAAGCAAACGGTCCATCCGATACCCGCACCTGCTCCCCCACATCAAAGCTGATCGAAGGCTTGGGCCGGTCCACCCCTTCCTGAACCTGCTGCAGGATGGCCTGCGCCTCGGATTCGGAAATGGGCATGGGCTTGTTGTCAGACCCCAGGAAACCGGTGACCTTGGGCGTGTTCTTGACCAGGTGAAACGTGTCGTCCGTCAATTCCATCTTGACCAGTACATAGCCGGGAAAGAACTTGCGCTCCGAATCCACCTTGCGACCCCGGCGCATTTCCACCACCTTTTCGGTGGGCACCAGAATATCTTCGAAATACCCGTCCAGTTTCTTGGAAACAGCGGACTCACGGATGGATTCCGCCACTTTCCGCTCGAAATTGGAATAGGACTGAACAATGTACCAGCGCATGGCCATAATCTTGGGATCTCGCCTCTTTTAGCTTCAGGCTGCGCCGCCGCGCGCCGACAGAAGCAGTTGAACGACAAAAGCAATGATCTGATCCGCCGTCAGAAAGAACAGGCTCGCCAGCATCACCATGACCAGCACCATGGCGGTGGAGACAAGCGTTTCGTTGCGGGTCGGCCAGACAACCTTGTTGATCTCTGCCCGCACCTGCCGGAAAAACTGAACTGGATTCGTTCTGGCCATCGCTGCCAACTACCTCGAATTATCGCCCGGCACCCCGATTTGCAGGATTTCAGGCACGAACAAACGCCGCAACGAGTCGGTCGTGCGGCTGAATGGGCTCCTATCTAGTGAGTTGCACCAACAAAGGCAAGGGCAAAAATCCGCTGCCCGCCCTGCCCTCAAATCACCGGACTGCCCATGACGGCACGCAGCGCGACACGAACCGGGTCACACACCCGGAACGAACGAAAAACGCGGATCGAAACACCGGCAGGAACGCCCCGCATCCGGACGCGCCAAAGAACCTGCCGGAACTTTTTTGCAAATCGTGCAGAACGCCCGCGCCAGCATTGGCAAGAACCGCCAATGCAGCGCCCGTTCCCACATCTGATCCCTGGCAGGGGCGGAGGGACTCGAACCCCCGGCCCTCGGTTTTGGAGACCGATGCTCTACCAACTGAGCTACACCCCTATCAAGGTCGGGCATGGTCTAATTGCAAAACAATTCCGGCGCAACCCTTTTGACCTGCCCGCCCGGATATAACTTTCCCGTCCCCCGGTGCGGGTCAGGGGCAATAGCCGAAACAGATCAGGTAATCATCCGGATCCAGCACCATGATTTCCGTGCATCCATAGGCCCGCTTGGTCGGTCCTGCGAACAGGGGCGTCCCGGTCACCTTGAGCAGCATCTCGATTTTTCTCAGATCCCGCACCCAGATAAAGGCGTCGAACACGACGCTTCCGGGGGTCAGGTGCCGGTTGGCAACCCGTTTCTGCACCCCCTGCTTGAGCATGATCGCCGCCCCCTCCCGTTCCACCAGTGAAAAGGTCGGTTTCTCGTTCCAGTCCAGCTTTGCCGCCGAAAAATCCAGATGCTCGACATACCAGTCGGTAGACACCCGCAAATCCGAAACGATCAACACCGCTGCCGTCGCTATAAGATTGTTGCTGTTCATGTTGCCCCCGGGCTGGCTGCACAAGCGTTTCTCGGACCGGAGCCCCAAAACACCGGACCCCATGGGAAGCGGCCTGCATAAGGGATTTTCCGTGCCGGAAACAAAATTGTCAAATCAGTACCCCGTGCGCAACGATGCCGGCCGGACGCGCGACCCCCGCAAATCGAAGGTTGAACGCCACTTGGCCGAAAACGAACGCAACGGGCGCAAAGGCAAAACGGAACGGAAAAGAAAGCGAAAAACGGCTGGAGCGGGTGAAGGGAATCGAACCCTCGTATTCAGCTTGGAAGGCTGCTGCTCTACCATTGAGCTACACCCGCAACACAGCCGGACATCGATGTTGAATGGTGGAGGGGGCTGGATTCGAACCAGCGTACGCTAAGCGGCCAGATTTACAGTCTGGTGGATTTAACCACTCTCCCACCCCTCCGAACAATTCAACCCGAGGCTGGCAGCGCCCATACCGCCACAACGGACCATACGACCCGTTCCATATCAACATGGACGCCCGGCGGTTTATGCTGACTGCGGGCCCACCTGTCAACATTTAACTTGCCCTTGCAGGACCAATCTTTTCTATTGCCCCCATGACCTCCCGAAAGACCTCCCCCATGATTTCCCCTTCAAAAAAACACGCTCCCCGCTCCCCCGGCGCAAGGGATGCCGGAAAAGGGCCGCGTCCCTTCTCCCATCGCCATACAGGGCAAGGGGGCGAGCACAGCGTTCGGCTTTACGGCCTGCACACCGTTGCCGCCGCCCTGAACAACGAAAAACGCCACAAACACCGACTGTTCGTTTCCCCCAATGCTCTGGCGCGCCTGCGCGAAAATGCCCGGAAACACACGATCCCGACGGAGATCATCACCTCCAGCCCGCGCGAACTGGACAGGCTGGTCGGCCCCGATGCCGTCCACCAGGGGGTGGTGCTGGAAGCCTCCCCCCTCCCCCCCCTCACCCTGCAGGATCTGAAACGCCTGAACCGGCTCGTCGTTCTGGACCAGATAACCGACCCCCACAATGTGGGGGCCATCATCCGCTCCGCATGTGCCTTTGATCTGGATGCGGTAATCCTGACTGCCCGCCAGACGCCCCTCAACTCCCCCGTTCTCGCCAAGTCGGCCTCCGGCGGTCTGGACATGGTCCCCCTGGTCGCGGTCACCAATCTGGGGGAAAGCCTGAAATTCCTCAAACGGCAGGCCGTTTTATGCATCGGCCTGGATTCCGAAGCCCCCGCCCCCCTGTCGCAAACGAGCCGCGATCAGAACATTGCCCTTGTCATGGGAGCAGAAGGCAGGGGACTGCGCCACAAGACCCGGCAATTGTGCGACGCCATGGTGCGGCTGGACATGCCCGGCCCCATCAAGAGCCTGAACGTTTCCAACGCCGCGGCCATCGCCATGTATGCCCTGACCCCGGACGGCGCCTGAAACGGAACGTTTCACAAAACCGCGCTTCCGTTTTCCCGGTACACATTCCCCGACATTCTGCTCAACGCCCCAATGCACGGTGACGCCTCATCGCGCAACAAAAAGGCCCCGCCATCTGCGGCGAGACCTCTGTTCAATTATTGCCAATCTTTGCCCATTTACGCCGAAAACATCACAGGCCCGGCTAAAGGACAAAAAACCGATGGCAACCCCGGCATGGCAAACCCGCAGAATGTCCCGAACGCAACGCCACTTCCCGGATTTCCGGTTCCGGACGCTGCATCCGGCAACAGCCTTGCTCAGAAAGAGCGGCGCCATTTCAAACCCGCCACATTGACCGTGTCCTGATCGATGACCTGAACGATATCCTGACCGGGCATCTGGTTGTTGGGCTGACAATTGCCATTGGCATCACACAATTGCTTGGGTGCCCAATCGGTCGGATTGGTGTTCACGACGATATGGCTCGAATCCTGCAGAGTCGCTGTCCAGTTACCGATGGTCTGGGTGAAACCGAACGGCGTGTTGGAGCTGACCGAATAGGTGCCATCCGCCGAATAAACGACCTTGATATAAACATCACCTGCCTGCGTCTGGAACGATCCCAGCCAGGTGCCCACAAGATAGTTCATGGCATCGGCGTTGCCCCCTGCCGGCTGACCAGGCGCGGGTTTGCCCGGCACGGTCTGACCGGGAACAGGCTGACCTGCCGGCTGACCGGGAACCGGCTGCCCAGGAACAGGCTGTCCCGGCGCCCCGCCAATCGGCCCGTTGGCCCCGTTCCCCTCCTTGTCGAAGATGAGTTGGGAAACCACCTCGATCAAATTGTAACACATGGTCACACTGGCATCGTCCTTGGAATACCAGGCATTGACATCCTCGCAGTCCGTGAACTCCACCTTCAGGTCTCTTGGAAAGACGAATGTCTTTTCAAGCTCCTGCAGGATGCCGGCCATGACACCGGAATCCCCGAGCAACTGCTTCAAGGCCTGTCCCGTCGGAGACTGGGAGGGCTGGAAAACCAGGTTGATCTTCCCCCCCGGCGCATCGGCGGGATAGACCCCGGGGATATCCGGCCCCAGGTTGCGCGACACCGTTGCCAGAATGGTGTTCCAGGCATTGTAACGCTGCTGGAAATCCTGAATGCAACGCTGACGCGTCCTGTCATCAATGCCGGTCAAGTCCGCAATCCTGGTGTAACTGTCCGGTTCCGAACCGTAAAGAACGCAGAACATGTTCCGGAACCGCTTCAGATTGGGCGAATGCTCGTCCTGCCAGTCGAACCCGCCGCCCTGCTGGGCATTTTCCAGCCCGCTATAGTACCAATAGAGAGCCGCATACTGGGCAATCTGAACTGCCGACTGTTTTTCAACTGGGTCCGTTGTTCCATCCGTCACCATTGCCCCCATGATGAAGGAACTGAACTCGTCCGCCGTATCCTCTTCCGGTCCTGTCGCCGGCAATCCGGTTTCCCCGATCAGCGCATGGCCGAACTCGTGGAAGAACACCCCGAAGGTCGTACCCAGCAAGACCTGGGACACATAGATATCCTGCGGGCTGGCCTGCTGTTGCGGCGTGCTGGCCGGCTGCGGCGTACCCGCAGGCTGCCCGGGAACCGGCTGTGGTGCGGGCTTGGTTCCCCCACCCCCCGGCTGGGGCATGGGCGACGGCTTACTGCCACCACCCGGAGCAGGGAATGGTTGCGTTTCAGGGGCTGTCCCTCCGCCCGGAGCAGGGAACGGCTGCGTGCTGCCCCCGCCCGGCGCCGGAAACGGCTGTTCCGGCTGCGTGGTGTTGATGGTGAACCCGTTGAAGGCAAACCGCCCCAGCCCGGCGGCCACGATGCCATAGGAGGGCGTGAAGCCGCCAGTGCTGGTTACCGTCTGTATCACCTGCCCATTCAGAACCAGATCCGCCTTGGTCGGTGTTTCGCGAATTTCCAGAACGTCCGAACCATCCAGCCGCGCCTTGGCGCCATCGATTGCCTGCAGCGCAAAACCGTTCTCGTCATATGTCAGCAATCCCACATCCCCGGTCTGGGACACGGAAATTGCCTGAAAGTTGCCATTTTCCTTGTGGTCGAAAACCAGCCCGGCAAAGGACAGTGAATCACCCTCGCCACGCAGCACGGTCGTCACCGAAACGTCCCGTTCCCCTGCCGTCAGGGGCTCTTCCCCGGTGTAGTAGAACTGCACCGAATCGGAATTGACCTTGTTGAACAGGTTGAACCAGCCATCCTGGATCCGCGCCTCCCAGTCTCCGTCAACCCCAAGGGTGACAGCACCGGCCAGCGGCCCCAGATGGTCTTCCACCTGTGCCAGCACCTGAAACGACGCCGTGCTCCAGACCATTATGGCGAGCACCAGCGCCCGCAAGGATTTAAACATTCTTCCCTCCTGAAAAAATCAAAAACTGCTCCGGACAGCTTTCATCACGCCCGTTCTCACGGATCGCCTCGAACGCGTCCCGTTGTGCCCCGTTCCTCGTTTGACAACACAAAGCCGGCATCTGCAAACACCCACGCCCCGCGCGTCAGAACGTTTCCAGTATCAGCCTGGCGTTGCAATTGTCCTGTCCGATAGTGCCGATCCAGATGTCATAGACGCCATTGGAGGCCCGTGTCAGACGAATCCGGGAATCCAGCGGACTTTCCAGATTGTCATCGTCATCCCAGTACCAGTTGGCAGCCCCCGTGTTGATCAGCAGAACCGTATCGCATTCACTCTCGACCCGGAATTCCAGCGCATACCCGTTGCCCTGATAGGTGAGTTCAAAATCCGGCGCCTGGGCGACAAACCCCTCAGGCACCCCATCGGTAAGGTTCCTGATGTTGCAGTTCGACAGGTCTTCCGTCCCCCCTGCCACCACAGGATAGGCCTGCGGATTGTAAAGAGCCTGCCCGCTGGCCCGGATCTGGGCACCATTGAGCGCAACCTGCGGACAGGCCAGCGCAACCCCCGGCAACAGGATGAATGCCACGATCAAAAGCAATTTTTTCATTATTCCCTCCACATCAGGTGTCCCTGACATCGTCAAATTTTCGTCCACGCCGAGCATTCGCCGCCCGCATCAAGGGAATACGAAAACCCAACCCTGCCGACACCTGATCCGGCATCGACAACCGCTCTTCGGGCAGCGAATCCCACGCCACCCATGCGCCCCCACGCCTGAAAAGGATTACGCCAAGCAAATGTATGGTACAAGTATTTTTGACAATCCGGCCAGCGGTTTCTCCCCTGTGGTTATCTCTTTGCAAATTCTCTCAGACCTGCCCAAGCCCACCCATGCCAACGATAAAATCCACCACGTCCGCCACCCCGTCCCCGTCCCGGGACCGGCAAAAGACGAACGGCAAGTCCCCCCGGCTGCGCCGGCAATCCTCCTGCATTTGCGCAAGGGACACCCCCACATGGGGGGCCAGGTCGGTCTTATTGATCACCAGCAGGTCCGACCGCGTAAGGGCCGGCCCGCCCTTTCGCGGTATGTCCTGCCCTGCCGCCACGTCGATCACATAGATGCTCAGATCGGCCAGTTCCGGGGAAAAGGTGGCTGAAAGATTGTCCCCGCCGCTTTCGATGAACACCACATCCAGCCCCGGGATTGCCCTTTCCATTTCCCCGATTGCCGCCAGATTGATCGAGGCATCCTCCCGGATCGCCGTATGGGGGCACCCCCCCGTTTCCACGCCGCGAATGCGCTCCAGGGGCAGCGCCTGCGCCCGCATCAGATATTCCGCATCCTCGCGCGTATAGATGTCATTGGTAATCACGCCGAGGGAGTAACGCTCCCGCATCTGCCGGCACAAGGCTTCCACAAGCGACGTCTTTCCCGCCCCGACGGGACCGCCAATGCCGATGCGCAACGGGCCATTTGGTGAATTCATGTCCGGAACAACCTCACTTTCTGGTTTTCATGGCCCATGGCCGCCATGTCCACGCCAAGAGCACATCCCCCCAGACAACATTCCTCAAGCTCCGACTCATCTGCCTGCGCAACCTCAGCCACCAGATCGGGGATGAGCGCGCCCAACCGGGCAACGATTTTTTGCGCTTCCACCTGCCCCAGGGGCACAAGACGAATGGCCGCCGCCGCCAGGTTGGAAACGAACGCCTGAAAATAGAGCCCCAACACCTCGCCCATCCCCATGCCGTGGCGTGCCGCCGCCACCCCCAGCATCACCGGAT
>JALWTJ010000439.1 GCA_027082895.1 Hyphomicrobiales bacterium
CCTTTTTCGGTGACTATGATGTGGATGGTGCCAGCAGTTGCGCCCTCATGCTGCGCTATTTCCGCCATTTCGGGCTGCAGCCGCAGGCCCATATTCCCGATCGTATATTCGAGGGCTACGGCCCCAATATTCCGGCCATCGACCATCTGATCGCGGAAGGGGCTACCCTGCTCGTGATGCTGGATTGTGGCACCAGCAGCATGGAGCCGGTGGCCCACGCCCGTGCCCGGGGGTGCGACGTGCTCGTGCTGGACCATCACATGGCCTCCGGGCAACTGCCCGACGCCAACGCCCTTCTCAATCCCAACCGGCAGGATGACGTGTCCGGACTGGGATATCTGTGTGCCGCCGGCGTTACCTTCATGGCCCTGGTGGCTACCAATCGCACCCTGCGCGAGGCCGGTCATGCCCAGTATGAGGGGCTGCAGAACCTGCTCGATCTGGTGGCCCTGGCCAGCATTTGCGACGTGGTGCCCCTGAAAGGTCTGAACCGGGCTTTTGTCCGCCGCGGGATCCGGGTCATGCACAGGGGGCTCAATCCGGGGATACGGGCCCTCAGCCTTGCCGCGCGCATCAACGGGCCGCTGGCCCCCTCCCATCTGGGGTTTGCCCTTGGCCCCCGCATTAATGCCGGGGGCAGGATCGGGGACGCCGGACTGGGAACCCGGCTGCTGGCGACCGCGGAAGAAGACGAAGCCATGCGGATCGCGGCGCAACTGGACGAACTCAACGCCGAACGTCAGGCGGTGGAAGCGGCAGCGGTGGAGGAGGCCACCAATGTTGCGCTGGACGAAATAGGCGCCCGGGATATCTCCGAATCCCTGAAGGGAGGGCCGGACGTACTGGTGCTGGCCTCGGAAAGCTGGCATCCCGGGGTCGTCGGACTTGTTGCGGCCCGCCTGCGGGAACGTTTCCAGCGCCCCGCATTTGCCATCGCTATCAAGCCCGACGGGTCCGCCAGCGGTTCGGGGCGCTCCATGTCGGGAGTCGACATCGGCAAGGCCGTGCTCAGCGCTGTCGAAAAGGGGATTGTCGAAAAGGGGGGCGGCCACCCCATGGCCGCCGGTGTGTCCCTTGATCAGAGCCAGATCGGGGCCTTTCGCGCCCATGTCAACGAGGAACTGGCCGATCAGGTGCACCAAGCGCGCTCCAATGCCTGTATCAGGGTTGATGCCGCCATTACCGCCCGCGCGGCGTCGGTGGATTTCGTGCATTCCCTGAGCGCGGCGGGCCCGTTCGGCACCGGGAACCCATCTCCCGTATTTGCCTTGCCGTCCCACCGGATCACTTATGCGCGCATCGTGGGCAAGGGGGGGCATGTGCAGTGCACCATCGCCAGCGGCGACGGGGCATCACTCAAGGCCATCGCCTTTCGTTCCGCCCATTCCGAGTTGGGCCAGACCCTGCTTGCGGCCAGCCGGGACAGGCCCCTGCATTTGTGTGGAATCCTGAACCTTGATGTCTGGCAGGGGGTCGAGCGGGTCCAGATGCGCCTTCTTGATGCCGCGGACCCGGAACGCTGCACCTTCTGAACAGAGGGGGTTACATGGCAAATGGGGCCAAGACCTTGCATCGCTTGGCATGTCGTCTAATATCTGGGTAAGGAAAGACGAGGCACGAACCGAGCAGACCTTGGTGGCGTTATGAGTGAAACAGTTTACAATTCCAGCTCCCGAAGGCCCGGCCCCCTGACGGGGCTTGTGGCGCGGATCGTGGAATGGAGCGGGCGCAAACTGCTGGGAACCCCGGAAAAGGGGGCCCTGACGGTCATTTACCCCAACATGCGTTCCCGGACCATCGGTGACAGTACCAGCGGGCTGCACGCGGTATTGAAGTTGAACAATTTCAAGGTGTTGCGTGAAACCATGCGTCGGGGCACCGTCGGGTTTGCCGCCGCCTACATCCATGGCGACGTGGATTCGCCCGACCTGACGGCCCTGTTCCGCTTCTTCTTGCAGAACCAGTCTACCTTCACCAATGCCAATCCCGGCCTGTTCCGGCGGGCAGCCCAGGATCTGGCCTATCACATGTCCCGGGCCAATTCGCGCGAGGGCGCCCGCAAGAACATTGCCGAACATTACGATCTGGGAAATGATTTCTATGGGGAATGGCTGGATCCCTCCATGACCTATTCCTCCGCCATATTCGTTTCCGGCGATCTGTCCCTGGAACAGGCGCAGCTGGAAAAGTACCACCATATTGCCGACGCGGCCGAGGTCAAAAAGGGCAGCCATGTTCTTGAAATCGGCTGCGGCTGGGGCGGGCTGGCCGAAACCCTGGCGCGGGATTATCAGGCCCACACCCATGGTATTACCCTGTCGCGCGAACAACTCAAATATGCCCGTGAGCGTATCCTGAAACAGGGGATGCAGGATCTGGCCGAATTCGAATTCATCGACTACCGGGACGTTCAGGGCACTTTTGACCATGTCTGTTCCATCGAAATGATCGAAGCGGTGGGCGAAGAGCATTGGCCGACCTATTTCCAGACGGTGCATGACCGGCTCAAGCCGGGCGGGACCGCCGCCATCCAGGCCATCTCCATCGACGAGGTGCATTTCGACGATTACAGGTCCGGGCCGGACTTTATCCAGCGCTACATCTTCCCCGGCGGCATGCTGATGACCAAGACCGCCATGCGCGAGCAGGCCGAAAGGGTCGGGCTGGTGCTGGAAAACGTGGAAACCTTTGCCCTTTCCTATGCCCGGACCCTGCGCCTGTGGCGCGAACGCTTTCTGGAACGCTGGCCGGTCATTGCCCCTCTGGGCTACGATGAGGCATTCCGGCGCAAGTGGGAATATTATCTGAGTTATTGTGAAGCCGGCTTCACCGAAGGGGTGATCGACGTGGGGATCTACAAGTACCGCAAGCCGGCCGGCTGACCCGGCGGGAGCGTTTCTCCTCGGGGGCGGCTGGTCCCGGACGTTGCCTGTTCGCGCGTATTTCCCTGCGAGCTCGCATGCTTTGATCCTTGAGAAGGGAGGCGACCATCCATGTCCAGCCGTTTTGCAAGGGCCCTTGGCCACCCCCGACCCATCATCGGCATGGTCCACATCGGCGCCTTGCCCGGCACCCCGCTTCACGATCCGGAAGGGGGGCTGGAGGCGTTGATTGGCGCCGCCCGCGCCGATCTGGACGCCCTGCAGAACGCCGGGTTCGACGCGGTCATGTTCGGCAATGAAAATGATCGTCCGTACGAATTTGATGTGGATACGGCCTCCACCGCCACCATGGCCTTCATCATCGGGCAGTTACGTGACGCCATCACCGTGCCCTTTGGTGTCAACGTGCTGTGGGATCCCATGTCCTCGATTGCGCTGGGGGCGGCAACCGGGGCCGCCTTCGTGCGGGAAATCTTTACCGGCACTTACGCATCCGACATGGGA
>JALWTJ010000440.1 GCA_027082895.1 Hyphomicrobiales bacterium
TGCGATATCGCGAACCGGATGGGCCTTCAGACCCGCTTCCCGGGCAATGTCGGCCAGTTTCTCCGGTGACCAGCCCGCCCGCTCCCCTTCCATGGGAACGCACAGGATTTCCGTGAGCAATCCCCGGAAATGGGCCAGATAGGCCCCCATGTCCTTGTTGGCATACGCCCCAAGAATCATGCTCCAGTTCTCCCCACTGTTCGTTTGGTCCTTGATGGCCCGGGCCAGTGCTTCGCCCCCCGCTGCATTGTGTCCCCCGTCCAGCCACAAACGCTGTCCCGGTTGCAGCATGGCCTTGAGCGCACCGTGCTTCAGTTCCATGAACCGGGCCGGCCAGCGCGCATTGCTGATGCCCGTTTCAATGGCCCGTTCGTCCGCGGGAAGGGCGAAATGCCGGACCGCGGCAATGGCCAGCCCTGCATTCTGGATCTGGAAGGCACCGGCAAGGGCGGGAAGGGGAAGGTCCAGCAATCCGCTCCGGTCCTGAAACACCATGCGGCCATGTTCCGCGCAGGCCTGAAAATCCTGATCGGCAAACAGGGCGGATATCCTGAGCCGTTCTGCCTCCCCTTCCAGTACCTCACGGACGGCGTCCGTCTGCTGCCCAAATACCGCAGGCAGGCCCGGTTTCAGGATCCCGGCCTTTTCCCGGGCAATGGTTGCAACATCGTTCCCCAGAAATTCCGTGTGATCCGTGGAAACGGGGGTGATGATCGTGCCAAGCGGCGCATCAACGACATTGGTTGCATCGAACCGCCCGCCAAGTCCGGTTTCCATGAGCAGATAATCCGCCTGCACCGAGCTGAAAAGAAGAATTGCGGCAGCCGTTGTGATCTCGAAATAGGTGATGGGCCGGCCATCATTGACCTTTTCGCACGTCTCAAGCGCATCGCCGAGCGCCGAATCAGTTACCAGATTGCCTGCCAGCCGGATGCGTTCGTTGAAACGTACCAGATGCGGGGACGTATAGACGTGCACGCGTGCGCCTGCCGCCTCCAAAATGGCCCGCAGGAAGGCGATGGTCGATCCCTTGCCATTGGTTCCGGCCACATAGATGACCGGCGGCAGCCGTTTTTCCGGATGCCCCAGTTCGGCCAGCAACCGGATGATCCGGTCCAGTTTCAGGTCGATCAGCTTGTTGGGATGCAGCGCCAGCAGGCGTTGCAGGATCACATCGGTCTGCCTCACTCCGCGTGCGCAGCCTCCGGTGGCATTTCCACCGGCTCGCCATCGGATTGTTCCATTCCGGTCTTTTCCGTCTTGACCGGCGCCGGGCGGGCCAGATCGCTGGCTTCCTTGCGCAGGAACAGGCCGACAAGGGACGCAATGGTGTCACGCAGATTGTGCCGGTGCACCACCATGTCCACCACCCCGTGTTCCCGCAGGAACTCGGCCCGCTGGAAGCCTTCGGGCAGTTTTTCACGAATGGTCTCCTCGATCACCCGTGCCCCGGCAAATCCCACCTGGGCGCCGGGTTCGGCAATGTGCACATCCCCCAGCATGGCAAAGGAGGCCGTGACCCCGCCCGTAGTCGGGTTGGTCAGAACCACGATATAGGGCAGCCGGGCTTCGTTGAGCATTTGCACCCCGATGGTGGTACGGGGCATCTGCATCAGGGACAGCACCCCTTCCTGCATGCGCGCGCCTCCCGATGCGGTAAACATCACGAAGGGAAGCTTGTTGTCCACCGCATGGCGCATGGAGGCAAGGATGGCCTCGCCTGCCGCCATGCCCAGCGAGCCGGCATGAAATTCGAAATCCTGCACGCAGGCCACCAGCCGGTGCCCCCCCACATGGCCGTCGCCCGAAAGAATGGCATCCACCATCCCCGTCTTGTTCCGGGCATCGCGCAGCCGGTCCGTATAGCGTTTCGCGTCCCGGAAGCGAAGCGGATCCTGTACGACTTCGGGAAAGGGAATTTCCTCGTAGATACCGCCATCAAAGAAACTGGCCAGCCGGTCCCGCGCCTTGATCCGCATATGGTGCCCGGAACCCGGAACCACCCACTGGTTGGCCTCCAGGTCCTTGTAGAACACCATTTCCCCGGAAACCGGGCATTTGACCCAAAGATTGTCCGGGCTTTCCTTCTTGTTCAGAAAGGACCGGATTTTCGGGCGGACGACATTGTTGATCCAGTTCATCTTTGTTCCTGTTCACGGGGTCCAGTCGGGCCGATGGTCCGGCAAATGTGCGACGTTTTTTTGACCCGCTGCACGTCATGGGACCAGATGTGGGAAATCATGTGCCCAGTTTATCAGGTCGCAACAGGCGGTGCAAAGTCATTTCTGGATCCGCAGAATCCGGATCCATGGAAAATGCGCACAGGGCGGCGGGCAAGAGCACGCACGGGTGACGGCAGGAGGGCTCTCAATCGCGGGCCCGCCGCACCCCCTGCGCCAGTGACCGCACCAGATCATGCACCGCCGGGGCGGTCGCATCCGTTGCCCTTCCCTCAGCGTCCAGGCTTTGTGCCAGCGCATTGACCAGGGCCGTGCCCACTACCACCCCATCGGCGTGCTTGCCAATGCGCGTCGCATCGTCGCCCGTCTTGATGCCGAACCCCACCGCCACCGGCAGGTCGGTCTCCGCCTTGATCCGCTTCACGGCCTGCCCCACCACATCATAGTCGGAGATGGCGGCGCCCGTGATGCCGGTCATGGACACATAATAGACGAAGCCCGAGGCGTTTTTCAGCACCAGGGGCAGGCGCACATCATCGGTTGTCGGCGTGGTCAGCCGGATGAAGCTGAGTCCGGCTTTCAGGGCCGGCAGGCAGAATTCCGCGTCTTCCTCGAAGGGAAGATCGACAATGATCAGCCCGTCAACCCCCGCCGCAACCGCATCGGCAAGAAACGCGTCGTTTCCATAGCTCAGGATCGGGTTGTAATATCCCATCAGGATGACCGGCGTGTCCGTATCTTTCTCGCGGAACCGGCGCACCATCTGCAAGGTCGCCTTCATGGTGTGACCCGTGGCAAGGGCGCGTTGCCCGGCCAGTTGAATGGCAACCCCGTCGGCCATGGGGTCGGAAAAGGGCATGCCCAGTTCGATCAGGTCGGCGCCCGCACCGGGCAGGCCGTCCATGATTGCCTGGCTGGTTGCAAGGTCCGGATCCCCGGCCGTGATGAAGGTGACGAGGGCAGGGCGGTCCTCATTCGCACAGGCTTCAAAATGGCGCGCGATGCGCGAAGGGGCGCTTTTTTCGTGGCTGTTCATGATGCGCCCTCCAGATATTTGCCCACCGTTTCCACGTCCTTGTCCCCCCGGCCCGAAAGGCACAGCACGATGGACTGCTCCTTGTCCATGTCCGGGGCAAGCTTGATCACCTGCGCCAGCCCGTGGGCCGACTCAAGGGCGGGCAGGATGCCTTCGAGCCGGGCGCACAGCTGAAAGGCATCCAGCGCCTCCCGGTCGGTAATGGGCACATAGGTGACCCGCCCGCTGTCCTTGAGGAAGGAATGTTCCGGCCCCACCCCCGGATAGTCCAGACCCGCCGAGATGGAATGTCCCTCAAGGATCTGGCCGTCATCGTCCTGCAACAGGTAGGTGCGGTTGCCGTGCAGAACCCCGGGCCGCCCTCCGGTCATGGACGCGGCATGCCCATTGTCCGTGTCGATGCCGTATCCACCCGCTTCGGCGCCATAGATGGCCACTTCCGGGTCATCCAGAAATTCGTGAAACAGGCCGATAGCATTGGAGCCGCCACCGATGCAGGCCACCAGTGTATCGGGCAGCCCGCCCTCGGCCTGCAGAAACTGTTCGCGCAACTCCCGGCCGATCACCGACTGGAAGTCCCGCACCATTTCCGGATAGGGATGGGGTCCGGCGGCGGTGCCGATCAGGTAATAGGTATCATCAACATTGCTCACCCAGTCCCGCAGCGCCTCGTTCATGGCATCCTTCAGGGTGCCTGCCCCGGCCGTCACCGGCACGATTTCGGCCCCCAGCAGCTTCATGCGGAAAACGTTCGGCGCCTGCCGTTCCACGTCGGTTGCGCCCATGTAGATCACGCAGGGCAGCCCGAACCGGGCACATACGGTAGCGGTGGCCACCCCGTGCTGTCCGGCACCGGTTTCGGCAATGATGCGGGTCTTGCCCATGCGCCGGGCCAGCAGGATCTGCCCGATACAGTTGTTCAGCTTGTGCGAGCCGGTATGGTTGAGTTCTTCCCGCTTGAAATAGATCTTTGCTCCCCCCAGATGGGCGCTCATGCGCTCGGCGAAATAGAGCGGGGAGGGGCGGCCCGTATAGTGCTTGCCCAGGGCCTCCAGTTCTTCCCCATAGGAGGGGTCGTTGCGGGCCTCCCGGTAGGCCTTTTCCAACTCCCCGATCAGCGGCATCAGGGTTTCGGCCACGAAGCGGCCGCCAAACTGGCCAAACCGGCCCTCCGGGGTCGGCCCGGTACGCAAACTGTTGGCAAGAGGGGATGTCATGGGCAGGACTCGCAAGTTGATATGCTTTGTGGTTCGTGACGCCTTATCGCATGGCGGAACGGGCATTGGCGATGAATTTCTTGACCAGAAGCGGGTCTTTTTGTCCCGGGGCGCTTTCCACCCCCGAGGAGACGTCCACCCCCGCGGGCCGGACCCGGGCAATGGCTTCGGCCACGTTTTGAGGGCCAAGCCCCCCGGAAAGAAAAAAGCGGACACCGGCGGGCAGCCCGTTCAGCACGTCCCAGTCAAAGGTCCGGCCCAGCCCGCCCGGACGTGATGCGCCTTTCGGCGGCTTGGCGTCCAGCAGGAAGGTCTTTATGCCCGCTTCCTGATAATCCCTGATCGGGGCAAGGTCTTCGCTCGTGGCAACGGGCAGCACCTTGAGCAGTTCCGAGGGGCACGAGCGCACCGCCCTTTCCACCCATTCCGGGCTTTCCTGCCCATGTAACTGGATGACATCGGGGGCCATCTCGCTGGTCCGGGCGAAGGTTGTTTCATCCGGATTGACCAGCACCACGGCGCTTTTCCCCCGCCCCTTGATGTGCCGGATCAGCGCGCCGATTTCAACCAGTTCGAGATGGCGCGGACTCCTGGCAAAATGCATGAACCCGATCAGGTCCGCCCCACATGCCAGAGCATGGTCGGCCATCGCCGCGTCACGAATTCCGCAGATTTTTATCAGGCATGGGGACATCACGTTTTCTTTCGAGGGGGGAACGGGGCCGGGTGTGCGGGGCATGAACCATTCTCAAGGAGCCTGGCGGCTTTCCAGCAATCCCTGTTGTTCGGTAATTTCCCGGCGCTGATGTTCGCGCATTTCCTGCTGCTGTGTTTCCAGCCGCTGCGCCTTGCCCTTCCAGTGCCGTTTTTGCCGACGCTGCCGCCCCTGGGTCAGCCATGTGGCGACACCGCCCAGGAAGATGCCCGCGATCAGCACCACGTAGATGACCATGAACAGGGGAACCTGAAGACTGGGCAGCAGGGGAGGCTGCGCCGCCGTCGGATCCAGATGCACCGTTACCATCTGCCGGTTGGCCAGCGCAATAATCACCAGAACGATGCACAGCGGAACCAGAACCAGCCAGCGGATCAAAAGCCTGTTTATCGACATGGGTTGTGCACTGCCCCGATTTGCCCGTTGTTCGAAATATTCGCCATCAGATGCGCCTGTTGTCAGACTTTCCCGTCACCATGTGTCCCCGAATTCATCGGCTCACCATTCCGGGGATACCGCGTAAAGCCAAATCCGTTCGGCTCTGCCGACATGCCGGCACTCTGACCCCGGAAGCACATGACCAGCTTGCGAAACGCCCACGCGCGCAAGCATGGTTTTCCCTGGCCGCACCTCATGACCGGACATTACCGGTTGAGGCGGTCCCTTATGTCTTTTCCGGCCTTGAACTGGGGAACGAATTTTTCCCCCACGGGAACCTTTTCGCCCGTCCGGGGATTGCGCCCGATCCGCGCCGGCCGGTTCTTTATGGAAAAGGCGCCGAACCCGCGCAATTCCACCCGGTTCCCGCTGGCCAGCGCATCGCTGATCTCGTCCAGGAAGGCGGCGATGATGTTTTCCACATCCTTCTGAAAGAGATGGGGATTTTCATCCACCAGCTTCTGGATTAGTTCGGACTTGATCATGTCGCCTCTCCCTTGTGTCAGCAATCGTGTGCCAGCAATGCTGCATGGTGGGGATATCGCCGCCGGACCCCCGATTTTTCTAAAGGTGCCAAAGGGAAACCAAACCGTCAAGCGTTTCCCCCTTTCCTGCCAGCCCGGACAGGCCCAGAAGGCTGCCTGCCTGCTGGCCCAATATGCGGACAAACCGTTCCTCGAACGACAGGGGCTGCGGGTAAACCTGCCACACCGGCAGGTCCGTGGCCACCTCCCGTTCCTTTTCCAGCCAGTCGATGGCTTCCCGTTGCCCGCCAAAGGCATCGATCAGCCCGTCCTGCAGTGCCACGCGGCCATTGACAATGCGCCCGTCGGCCAGCTCCAGCGTTCGTTCCCGGCTCAGCTTGCGCCGCTCCGTCACCACGTCCACGAACCAGTTGAAACTGTCATCCACCAGCGATTGCAGGCTGGCCCGTACCTCCGGGGTCATGGCCTCGTCCGTGTCCGGTTCGGCCTTGAGCGGGCCCGAAGCCACCTTTTCCAGATCGATGCCGACGGTGCGCAGCAATCCCCCCGCATTGACATGGTTGAACAGCACCCCGATCGAGCCTACGATGGACAGGCGCCGTGCAATGATCCGGTCCGCGGCAATGGCCGTCATGTAGGCTGCCGAAGCACCCAGTTCATTGATGACGGCGACCACCGGCTTGTGTTCGCGGAGCGCAGAAATGGCTTCATAAAGTTCCTCGCCCCCCGCCGTGGTGCCTCCAGGGCTGTTGATGCGCAAAATGACGGCCTTTGCCCGCTCATCGGTTTCCAGCTGCTGCAGAATGTCAAGACGGGCGCTGTTGGTGGTGATGACCCCGTCGATGGCCACCAGCGCTACATAGTCGGTATCGGCATTGAACCGGTCCTGGCCGATGCGCAGTCCCACGGCAAGGACGGCAATGGCAATAGCCAGAAATGCGAAGGTCCGCCACCGGCTGCGCGAGCGCCTCAGGGCGCGGACAACCGGGTTGAAGGGGCCGGTGCCCCCGTCATGGGGGGGAGCCGCGGCCGGATCGGAATCCGGAGGTCCGGGGGGATCGGATGGAACATGCGCCATGGAACAGCCTCCTTCGCGTTACCCTTAAGGCAACAGGCCCGCAAACCGAAAGTCAATCGGTTTGCGGGCCTGCATCGTCTGTTGGCCCCCTGGACAGGGGCGAAACGATCCGGATCAGTGGACCCGGATCAGTCTTTCGTGCCCGGTCAGTCTTTCGTGCCCGGTCAGTCTTCCTTGCCCTTGAGCGCAGCCCCCAGGATGTCGCCAAGGGACGCCCCGGAATCCGAGGAACCATATTGGGCAACCGCTTCCTTTTCCTCGGCGATTTCCAGCGCCTTGATGGACAGGCCGATGCGGTGGGTGCGCTTGTCGAACTGGGTGACGCGCGCGTCCACCTTGTCCCCTACGGCAAACCGCTCGGAACGCTGCTCGGAACGATCCCGGCTCAGGTCGGAGCGGCGGATGAAGGAAGTCATCTCGGTATCCCCGATCTTTACCTCGATCCCGCCATCGGTCACCTTGGTCACCACGCAGGTGACCACCGAACCGCGACGCAGGGCCGTGCCGTCCTGGGATTCCAGATCGCTGGAGGCAAGCTGCTTGATTCCGAGGGAAATCCGTTCCTTTTCCGTGTCCACATCCAGCACCACGGCCTTGACCATGTCGCCACGTTCGTACTCGGCAAGCACTTCCTCGCCCGGGCGCTGCCAGTCCAGATCGGACAGGTGCACCATGCCGTCCACGTCCCCGTCAAGGCCGATGAACAGGCCGAACTCGGTCTTGTTCTTGACCTCGCCCTCAACGATGGAGCCAACCGCATGGCTCTGGGTGAAGGAATCCCAGGGATTGCTCTGGCACTGCTTCAGGCCAAGGGAAATGCGGCGCTTTTCCGGATCCACTTCCAGCACCATGGCTTCCACTTCCTGGGTGGTGGAAACGATCTTGCCCGGATGGATATTCTTCTTTGTCCAGCTCATTTCCGAAACGTGGATCAGCCCCTCAATACCCGGTTCCAGTTCGACGAACGCACCGTAATCGGTGATGTTGGTAACCCGGCCCATGAACTTGGCACCGGTGGGATACTTGGCCTCGATGCCCTCCCACGGATCCGCCTGCAACTGCTTCATGCCAAGGGAAATGCGGTGGCTTTCATGGTTGATGCGGATGATCTGGACATTGATGGTTTCACCGATCGAGAGCACGTCGGAGGGGTGATTGACCCGGCGCCATGCGATGTCGGTCACATGCAGCAGGCCGTCAATGCCGCCCAGATCGACGAAGGCACCGTAATCGGTGATGTTCTTGACCACGCCCTCAACGGTCTGCCCTTCGGCCAGACGGGCAACGATCTCGGAGCGCTGCTCGGCACGGCTTTCCTCGAGGATGGCCCGCCGCGAAACAACGATATTGCCCCGCCGCTTGTCCATCTTCAGAATCTGGAAAGGCTGGGGAACGTTCATCAGGGGCGCAATGTCCCGGATGGGACGGATATCCACCTGGGAGCGGGGCAGGAAGGCCACGGCCCCCTGAAGATCGACGGTAAAGCCGCCCTTGACCTGGTTGAAGATGATGCCTTCGACCTTTTCTTCGGCCTCGAACATTTTTTCCAGCCGTACCCAGCTTTCCTCGCGCCGGGCCTTTTCGCGGCTCAGCACCGCTTCGCCCATGGCGTTTTCGACCCGGTCCACATAGACCTCGATCTCGGTGCCCGGCACCAGCGATCCGTCCTTGCCCGCAGCACCGAATTCCTTGAGCGGAACGCGGCCCTCCGTCTTCAGTCCCACATCGATGATCGCCAGGTCCTTCTCGATGGCGACGATGGTTCCCTTGACCACGGTTCCCTCAAGGGGTTCGTGATCCAGAAAGGAATCCATGAGCAGGGATTCAAAATCTTCTTTCGTTACGTCTGGCTGAGCCATTGAAACTCCATATGGTTGCACCGGCAGGTTGGGGAAAGGATGGATATCGGCTGGTCATTGCCCGCCTGCGTGCGGTCCGTTTCCCCCATGGGAACACGAAAACCGCCGCCCGATGCAAATTGCCGGCAGGGCCAGAAGATATCGTTTCAAAAAATGTGTGCTGGCAAGGCTTCCCATCGCTTGCCCTTGAAAAGAGGGCGCGACCCATCCCGTTTTCCGTGTCAGCGGGGGTAAATTTGAGCGCCTCAGGCGTTCAACCCGTCTGAAACGGTCCCGTTCACGATCGCGATGGCAGCGTTCAGCGCGCCCTCTATATCCAATTCACTGGTATCAAGCAAGTGGGCGTCGTCACAGATGTAGAACGCACCGGCCGGGTTGGTGCGATCGCTCTCATCGCGGGCGATGATCTGTTCCAGTATTTGCGCTTCATCGGCCTTCTGCCCCATCCGCGTCAATTGGGCATACCGTCTTTTCGCGCGGATCTCGGGAGAAGCGGTGATGAACAGCTTGACATCCGCATCCGGGCAGATGCGCGAGCCGATATCCCGTCCGTCGAGGATGGCCCCCCCTTCCTGTGCGGCGAAATCCACCTGCAACTGTCGCAGGGCGGCCCGTACCCGCGGGATGCGGGCCACCTTTGCCGCTGCCAGCGCCACATCGGCCCGGCCCAGCACCGTTTCGTCCAGTTGCGAGATGTCGAGATTGGCCGCTTCCTTTTCTGCCAGATCGGCCAGATTCGGCGCAAGCAGCCGCCCCATCATGCTGAGCCCCACCGCCCGGTACAGCAGACCGGTATCCAGATGCGGCAGCTTGAAGTGTCGCGCCAGCCCCTTGGCAATGGTTCCCTTGCCCGATGCGGCGGGCCCGTCAATGGCGATTTTCATTTCCAGGATACCTGTTTCTTTTTTGGGGCGGCACGTTCCCGGACGTGCTGCCCGTCAGGATAGCCGTTTTTCGCCCTTTGTTTCAACGCGATTTTTTCCTCGCGGACAGATCGAACAGGATGGGAATGTACAATGCGCAGTTCAGGTCGAGCCTGCCCCGCAGGCTGCATCAATTGCCGGTCGAAAATAGCATTTGACAGGCCCGGCAAGGTTGCGTAACCCCAAAAACTAGCCCGGTATCCGGGAATGTCAGCTTACCAGGATGAAAAGGAAAACCCCAGTGGCAACGGACGAGCGTGGAACCAAGCGTCAGTGCTTGCATTGCGGCATGAAATATTACGATCTGAATCGCGACCCGATCCTGTGCCCCGGCTGCAACGAACCCTATGTGGAGCCGGTGGAACCCACCCCCCGCAAGTCCCGTCCTAAGGACGAGGAGGCCGAAACTGCCGCTGCTGCTCCCGCCACCGATGCAGTCGAAGTGGATCCGGCCGCCGTTGAAGCGGGCGCCGAAGTGGTGGCCTTCGAGGATGCCGAGGATCCGGATGTGGTTGCCGTCGAGGTGGACGACAAGGATCTTCCCGATGTGGAAGGGGTCGAGGATATCGGTGGCGAGGTGGACAATGCGTTCATCGAAACCGATGACGCGGACGACGAAGACATCGACTTTGTCGTGGCTCCCCCCAAGGATGACGAGTAGCGGGCGCTTGAACGGGGGACAGCCAGCAGGAAGGAACGGAACGGGCAGGAAGTGAAACCGGTGGCGCTGGCATGGGCGATGCGCCCCGGTGTTTTCTCGCGTTTGCATCTGCCGCTGGCCACTCGAAATCGGGATCAAACGGCTTCTTTATGTCCATCGAAAAAAAATTTCCGTATCGGGTCCGATTTGCGCTTGCCTCGATCCGCGGACTTGCTTAGGTTGCGCGCCGACCGGTGAGGGCACGCCCGTTTCCGGTAGCATATTGATGGGGCCATAGCTCAGTTGGGAGAGCGCTTGCATGGCATGCAAGAGGTCGTCGGTTCGATTCCGTCTGGCTCCACCATTCTTTTTACGACCATATCCGGCTTTCCCGCAGCAATCTGTGTACGCCGCCGGGCACCGCAGAGGGTTCGGCTCATTCCTGTTCCAGTGAACTGATCCAGCTTCTGAGGAAGTTGCGGCGTTTCTGCTGGTCGAGGAAGACCAGCAGTCCGGGGCCGAACCGGATCGGGCGAATGGCATTGTTGGCCTTCAGGACGTTGTCATCAATGGGCGGCAGACCCGACCTGGCAACGATGGCGGGCCGCGTGGACAGGGACACCAGAAAATCCACCAGCCGGTGGGCATCCTCCGGGTTACCCGCATTTTTCGGGATCAGGGCCGTGCGCAGCATCACGTTGACCAGATCCTGCAGCGCCACCACTTTCACGCTGCCCCCTTCCGCGGAGGGGGATGCCCCCGCATAGCTCCCCAATACATTGTAGGCCAGGGCCAGCGTGCCATTGGCCACGTCCCGGATCATGGCGCCGGAGCAGCAGTAAAGCCGCGCATCCAGCCGCCCCATGACCTCCATCAGGCGCCAATAGGCTTCGGTATTGCGTGAGTCCTGGGTAGCCATCAGGTAGCCGAACCCGGACACCCGGACATCATAGGTGCCGATGCGCCCGCGAAACCGGTCCGGGTCACTGCGCAGCAGGTTGATCAGATCCTCGCGGGTGGCCGGGATGTCATCCTTGCCAAATTCCTTTGCCGACAGGATAAGCACCGCTGGCTCCTGGGTGAAGGCGAACAGCTGGTTGCGCCAGCGTGCCCATTGAGGCAGCCCGTCGGTGGCCGCGCTGCGATAGGTCTGCGCATAGCCGTCATTGGCCAGCTTGGTCTGCAGGTCCATGGCTGAGGAAATGGCCAGATCGAACGGTGCGCCTTCCACGCTGATGGCTTTCATCAGTTCGGAGGTGCTGGCAATGGTATATTCAATTCGGATGCCCGGATTCTCTGCCTGAAAGGCCACAAGGATGGGATCGAACACGTCCAGATCAGCAGTTGAGATGATACGCAGCGTGCGCCCGGCGGCTCCTTCCGGCGCCCCATAGACTTTCTGCGCTTCGGTTTCAAACCCTCCCGCCGCGGTGCTGCTCACAACGATCAGCATCAGGCTCAGCAGCAGGTTCAGAAAAAGGGCAGGGCCAGGGTAACGCATGCGCCGGGCTCCTTCTTGTTCTCTGCGATCAGTATCTTTCCCCCATGGGCGCGCGCCACCTCGTCGGCAATAGTCAGCCCCAGGCCGGACCCCACGATGTCGGTGACGTTGGAGCCGCGGGAAAACCGCCGGGTCAACTCCGAAATGTCACGCCCCTTGAAGCCCCGTCCCTGATCGCTGACGCGTACCGAAATCGTCTCGCCAGTGGTCAATTCTACCGTGATCCGGCTGTCGGCGGGGCTGTATTTCACTGCATTGTCCAGGATGTTGTAAAGGGCACTTTGCAGCAGGATGGCATCCCCCATGACATGAACGGGGGTTGCCGGAATGTGGGTCTGGATGCTGATGTCCTTCAGCCCGGCAGTGGGCAGGAAGCGTTCGCAGGTCTCCCGCACCAGTTCGTCCAGGCGCAGCCGTTCGTGGGAGCGGCTGTCCGCGCGCAGGGAAACCATGGCATGATCCAGCATCTGGCCCGCGGCCCGCGCGCTTTCGTCAATGGCCCGGATCATTTCCCGCACCGCCTGCCGGTTTTCCTTCTTGTCCAGCTTGCGATAGGTGACCTCGGCCTGTGCGCGCAGGGTGGCAAGGGGGGTGCGCACCCGGTGGGCGGCCTCGGTGATGAAATCCTCGGACTGGGACAGGGCGGCCCCCAGGCGCGCCATGAACCTGTTCAGCGCATTGACCAGCGGCACCAGTTCGGCGGGCATTTCCGCCCGCACCGGGCTCAGGTCCGCCGGTCCGCGCCGGGTGACCGAGCGGGTCATGCGGTGCAGCGGCTCCAGGGCCGAGCGGGCCGCCAGCAGGCTGAGAGCGGTGGCAACGAGAAAGAACCCTGCCCCGATGGCGGTTGCCAGAGATGTGATCCGTGCCGAAATTGCGGCCATGCCCAGCCGGGTCTGCGCAATCACCACCGCTACCTGCACCGGCGTGCTGCCCCCGCCCACCGGGCGCACCAGGGTGACCGTACGCACTTCGTCACCCCGGTAGCTGAAGGTCG
>JALWTJ010000441.1 GCA_027082895.1 Hyphomicrobiales bacterium
GTGATGACCGTTGCCGCCCAGAAGCTCATCTGCCCCCAGGGCAGAACATAGCCCATGAAGGCCGTTGCCATCATCAGCACGAAGATCACCACGCCCAGCAGCCACAGGATTTCCCGCGGCGCCTTGTAGGAACCATAATAAAGGCCCCGGAAGATGTGGATATAGACCGCAAAGAAGAACATGGAGGCCCCCACCGCATGGGTGCCCTGAATGATACGGCCATAGTTCACGTCCCGCCGGATCAGTTCCACCGAATTGAAAGCCAGATCGGCGTTCGGCGTGTAATGCATGGCCAGAACGACCCCGGTCACGATCTGCACCACCAGCATGAAGGCCAGGATGGCTCCGAAGGTCCACCAGTAATTCAGGTTCTTGGGCGATGGAAAATCCATCAGGTGTTCCTTGGAAAAGCGGATGATCGGCAGTCGCTCATCGAGCCACTTTTCCACCGGATTCGTCGGATTGTAACTTGAATGTTCAGACATCAGAAAGGCCCCCTTAGCCGATCTTCACAAGCGTATCGGTCAAAAACTCGTATGTGGGAACGACCAGATTGGCCGGCGCCGGCCCCTTCCGGATACGTCCGGACGTGTCATAGACCGAACCATGGCACGGGCAGAACCAGCCGCCATACGGCCCCCGTTCATCCCCTTCATTCTGTCCCAGCGGCACACAGCCCAGATGGGTGCAGATACCCACCATGATCAGCCATTCCGCGCGTCCCTCCTTCACCCGGGCCGAATCCGCTTCCGGATCCTTGAGGTCTTCCATGGGCGTATTCACCGCCGCCTCGATCTCCGCCGGCGTCCGGTGGCGGACAAAAACGGGCTGTCCCCGCCAGGTAACGGTCAGGGAGCCCCCCACCTCAACCGAACTGATGTCGACTTCCACCGTTGCCAGGGCCAGCGTGGAAGCATCCGGGTTCATCTGGTCGATCAACGGCCAGACGGCAGCGGCCGTCCCCACGGCGCCGACGGCCCCCGTAGCCACATAAAGAAAGTCTCGTTTTGAAATATCGGTAGTTGCGTCGCTTGCCACTTTGTCAATCCCCGCCCGATTAATTGTTTCCCAAAAAGCCGGTCTCCGGTTCACCAGGAACTGAGCCAACAGTCAGCATCAAAGGGAACACGAGCCGACCCGCCTCCCCCCGAATTCAGGGTCAACGGATTCTCGCTCTTTTGGCACCCTGACCGGCTCTTGTCCAGTCCGGAAAGAGCACACAATTGCCCACTGCGACACTATACCCACGTTTCTTGCCCCTCTTGTTGCGAAACAGGACTTGATTTCGCCCCCCTCTTTCGCCCACACCTTCTCCCATGACCCGCATTCCCGACCATGAAGATGTCGTCCAGATCGCCCTTTATCAGCCCGATATTCCCCAGAACACCGGCACCATTCTCAGGCTGGCAGCATGTCTGGACCTGAAGGCACACCTGATTCATCCTGCCGGATTCAATTTCTCCACGAAACTGTTCCGCCGCGCGGCAATGGATTATGCCGACAAGGTCGACCTGCACGAACATGACAGCTTCGAGCGGTTCGAAAGCTGGCGCCGGCACCATGACAAACGCCTCCTCCTGCTGTCGACAAAAGCCCGCGACAACGCCCTTGCCTTTTCCTTTCTGCCCGGTGATATCCTCATGCTGGGACGGGAAAGCGCGGGCGTTCCCGCCCATGTTGCCGCCAAGGTTGACCGGACCATCCGCATCCCGATGAAGCAGGATCTGCGCTCCCTCAACGTGGCCATGGCCTGCGCCCTTGTCCTGCCCCGGGCCCTGCACATGACCGGCGGCCTGTCATCCCTGCAATAGAATTTTGCCTGAACCGGCCCTTCCATGCACCACCTCAGCGGGACAGGTGATCGCTCAACCGCGCCAGCAATGCCTCCCGGTCCAGTTGAAACCCGCTGCGGATCCAGTCCGCCTCCGCGGCCCGCAACGCCTTGCCCAGCCGGGGGCCCTGCTCGAACCCCCGCGCCATCAGGTCCTTGCCATCGATCGGGAAGGGCGGTACCCGCACCTGTTGCCAGAAATCCCGCACCTCTGCCAACTGCTCCGCCGTCCATTCGCCAATGGCCGCGGCCACCGGCAGCGCCACATAGGCAAAGCGCCCATGGCGGTAGGCGGCCTCGTGCAAGGCTCCCCGGGTCATCAGTTCGGCGGCACGGCGCACCTCCCCCGCTTCCCGGATCAGGGAGTTGGACAGGCGCCAGGAATCCCGGAAATATTCGGGGGACAGGTGGCCCATCAGGATGGCCAGACGCGCCGAAACCACCGGTGATTGCGTCTCATCCTCATAGCGGGCCATGGCCACCAAGTCGGACACGTCGAAAACCATCACCCCCGTTTTCGTCATCATCGCCAGGGTCGCCGCAATACGTGGCTGCCCCAGGATCCGGATCATTTCCGCCCCCACCCGCTCCGCCGACAGGTTGCCCAGATTACCCGCCGCTCGCTGGCAGGCGGCCAGCCCCTCCGGGTCAAAATCCTCATGGGCAATGGCAGCAGTGAAGCGAAAGAAACGGAAAACCCGCAACCTGTCCTCGCCGATACGCTGATCCGGCTCCCCGATGAACCGCACCTTGCCCGCAAGCAGATCATCGAACCCGCCCAGCGGATCGAACAACCCCCCTTCCCGGTCCGCGTAAAGGGCATTGATGGTAAAATCCCGGCGCATGGCATCGGCCTTCCAGTCCGTGCCGAAACGCACCTGCGCCCGCCGGCCATCCGTAACCACGTCCTCGCGAAGGGTGGTGATTTCGGCCAGCACCGGCCCGTTGCGCACCGTTATCGTACCATGATCGATCCCGGTGGGATAACAACTCATGCCCGCCGCCCGCGCCCGCTTCATTACCTCCTCGGGCAGCAGTTCCGTTGCCAGGTCCAGATCATTGTCCGGCCCGTGCCGGCCAAGAATGGTGTCCCGCACCATGCCCCCGACCGCCCGTGTGCGCTGCCGGTCCCCGTCCAGAATGGAAAAAACCTGCTGCGCCCGCCGATCCAGAACCCACCAGGCTCCCCGGAGGCGCACTACCGCTTCATGACGGTTTTCCACGTTGCTCCTGCTCCTGACTGTCCAGCGTTGCCAATGCCAGATCGCGAAAATTCCACGTTATGTTCGCCGTAATTCCCCAGATGGTATGTCGGCCATAGACCAGTTGCCAAGTGGAATAGGTGCGCTCCCCGCGCGTCACCGAAAAGCGCGAGAAATTTCCCGCCCGGACAATGAAGTGCAGGGGAACCTCGAACACCTCGTCCACTTCCAACGGATTGGGCCGGTAACAGGGCATGGGGGGGACCAGCGCCACCACCGGCGAAATCAGGTAATTGGTCCCGGTCAGATAACAGGGCATGTAGCCCAGAATTTCCGC
>JALWTJ010000442.1 GCA_027082895.1 Hyphomicrobiales bacterium
CCTTTCACGCCGGCATAGATTACCGCCACCTGTTCTTCGGTGGTCAGAGGCGAGAACTGCTTCTGCTTGAGAAGTTCCACCAGACGGGCGCCGCGATTGAGCAGCGCCTGGGTGGAGGCGTCCAGATCGGAACCGAACTGGGCAAAGGCAGCCATTTCACGATACTGGGCCAGTTCACCCTTGATCGAGCCGGCCACCTGTTTCATGGCCTTGATCTGGGCGGACGAACCCACGCGGGACACCGAAAGACCCGCATTCACCGCCGGACGTACCCCCTGGAAGAACAGATCGGTCTCCAGAAAGATCTGCCCGTCCGTGATCGAAATCACGTTGGTGGGAATATAGGCGGAAAGGTCGTTTGCCTGGGTTTCAATCACCGGCAATGCCGTCAGGGAACCCGAACCGTTGGCTTCGTTCAGCTTGGCGGCCCGCTCCAGAAGGCGCGAATGCAGATAGAACACGTCCCCGGGGAAAGCTTCGCGTCCGGGGGGACGACGCAGCAGCAGGGACATCTGGCGGTAGGCCACGGCCTGCTTGGTCAGATCGTCATAGGCGATCACGGCGTGCTGGCCATTGTCCCGGAAATATTCCGCAATGGCGCACCCGGTGAACGGCGCCAGGAACTGCATGGGCGCCGCATCCGAAGCGGTTGCGGCCACCACGATGGAATATTCCATCGCCCCGGCATCCTCGAGCACCTTGACCAATTGGGCAACCGTGGAACGTTTCTGTCCCACCGCCACATAGACGCAATAAAGCTTTGCCCCCTCGTCGTCGCCCGCATGGGCGCCCTTCTGATTGAGGAACGTGTCAACAATGATGGCCGTCTTGCCCGTCTGACGGTCACCAATGATCAGTTCGCGCTGGCCACGCCCGATGGGGATCAGGGCATCCACTGCCTTCAGGCCGGTGGACATGGGCTCATGCACCGACTTGCGCGGCAGGATACCCGGCGCCTTCACGTCAACCCGGGACCGCTTCTTGGCCTTGATCGGCCCCTTGCCGTCGATGGGATTGCCAAGGGCATCCACCACCCGGCCCAGCAGTTCGGGCCCCACCGGCGTATCGACGATGGCCCCGGTCCGCTTGACCGTGTCCCCTTCGACAATTTCCCGGTCGGAACCGAAAATCACCACGCCCACATTGTCCGTCTCAAGGTTCAGGGCCATGCCCTTGGTGCCCCCGGGGAACTCCACCAGCTCGCCGGCCTGCACATTGTCCAGCCCGTAAATGCGCGCAATGCCGTCACCAACGCTGAGCACCTGCCCCACCTCGGAGACCTGGGCTTCCTTGCCGAAATCCTTGATCTGATCTTTCAGGATAGCGGAGATTTCCGCAGCTTTAATGTCCATTATGAGACCTCTTTCATGGCGATTTTCATCGCGGTCAACTTGGTTTTCAATGAGGAGTCGATCATGCGGGAACCCACCTTGACCACAAGGCCGCCAATCAGGCTGGGATCAACCGATGTATCAAGCGTAACGGTCTTGCCCATCCTGGCCTTGAGCGTTCTGACCAGGTCGGCGACCTGTTTCTTGTTCAGGGGAGCAGCCGAAACCACCTCCGCCTGCAATTCATTGCGTTCCCTGGCCGCCAGTTCCCTGAAACTCTCGATCATGGTTTCAAGAACGGGCAAGCGACCGTTGCGCGCCACGGTCAGGAGAAAATTGCCGACCAGTTCGGGGAAGCCCGCCTTGGCAACAATGGCCTGCATGGCCCCGTACTTTTCATCACTGGAAAGAACCGGACTGGCGAGCAGGGTACGGAACCCTTCCTCGCTGCCGATCAGGCCGGACACCTCATCCAGACTGGCTTCAACCTGCTTGACCTGCTTTGCCTCCCGCGCCAGATCAAACAGGGCATGGGCATATGGCCGTGCAATGTGAGAAAGAACCGAACTTTGTGCGCTCAAACCGATGAACCCCTAATTCTTCTGTGCCCGGCAAACCGGATCGTGACATCAGTCCGATCTGTCGGCACAACCCGCCCCATGGCCCGCATCCGTTTCGAACCCATGTGACACCCGTTCCGGACGCCGGACCCGTCCCGCGGCCACACTGGGCACCCGGCACATTGTCCTGTTGGAAAATCCGCGCCCCCTCTAGCACGGCTTTCTTGACCCGCGCAAGCGTGGAATCATGCTTTTTACGCCGCAACGGCCCGGCCGTTCCCCAGCCCGTTTCCCGACGCAAACCATTGTCCCGCCTTCTGCCAGATGCCGCTTTTGCCATCCATGATGTTTTCCCCTCAGCCGAGCACGGCGCAGGAAATTTCCCGATCCAGCCCCCCGACGGGTCCATGTTCCCCCGAACACTGCCCATGATCCCCCAGCGCTGCGATGATGGAACATTGACCAATGGTGCCCCCCGAACAGGAACAGGCAATCCGCTCCAGTTCCTTTTCCAGGGATTTCAGGCGCCGTATCCTGAGCTGCACATCCTCCAGATGGGTACGGGCAATCCGGTTGGCTTCCTCGCACGAACGCTGCGGCTGGGTACTCAACTGCACCAGTTCGCGCACCGCCTCCATGGGCAGTCCCAGATCGCGCGCATGGCGGATGAACCGGAGCCGGTCCAGATGATCGGGGCCGAACCGGCGCTGGTTGCCCGAGCTTCTGAAGGGAGGATGCAGCAACCCTTCACGTTCATAGTAACGAATGGTGGTAACCTTCACCCCGGCAAGGCGGGACAGATCTCCAATTCGATAGGCAATGACTTCTTTCATTTCATCCTCCGAGATGCCGGCGCGCCCGTCTCGCCCCATATGCCCCTTTCCATATAGGGCAACACACCCCCCATTCCCAGCCTTCAGCGTCCGCATGCGGGCATCCGGCTGACGTGAAAACAGCGTGAATTGTAATAAAAAAGCAAAATCGGTGTGAATATGCCACCTGCAGGCCCCGGAACAATTTCCGCGCACAAGAGGTGGGCGATCGGTCTGATGCAACCGGTCACGGCCCCGGGCAACCCCGGAACAGGTTCAGAACCGGTCCGCGTCCGGCTCTTCCCGCTCCGGCAGGGCCACCGGCTTCAATCCGGGGTTTCCTTCCCTTGCGCGCAGGCTTTTCAGGGTCTTTCCCGCATCCCGGGATTGCTTGTAAATGACCCGGCCGGCTTCCCCGAACACGGTAACAAGTGTCTGCTGATCACAAGTGGAAGCAATATGCAGGGCCAGTTCATGCAAATGGGTCTTGCCGTAGCAGAATTGACAGATGCGGGCTTTCTGAAGAGCGGGAAGCTGGGCGACCACCGCCACCGCATCCGCCGGTGCCTCGGAACTCAGATGAATCAGTTCGGTTTCGTCTATCGGGCACGAACCCTCGTTCGGCACGATGGATCTGGAAGCAAGCACATCGAAAATCCTTTATG
>JALWTJ010000443.1 GCA_027082895.1 Hyphomicrobiales bacterium
CGAACCCCTGGTCGGAATCGTGGACATTGCCGTCATCGGGCGGCTGGGCGATGCGGGCCTGCTTGGGGGGCTGGAACTGGGTTCCGTGACCTTCGACCTGCTGTTTGCGCTGGTCTACTTCCTGCGTATCGGCACTGCCGGTCTGACCGCGCAGGCCGTGGGTGCCCGCACGCCTGATCAGGGAATGTCCCACCTGTTGCGGGCCCTGTTCCTTTCCCTCGTGCTGGGCTTGTTCTTCGTTCTGGTCACGCCGCTGATCCGGCAGGCGGGGACCAGCCTGTTCGCCCCGCCCGGGCCGGTGGTAACCGCCGCCTATCACGAATATCTGGACATGCGTCTCCTTTCCTCCCCCTTCGTCATGTTCAACCTTGCCTTTCTGGGCTGGCTCTATGCACGGGGGGCAGCCCGCATGGGCATGTTCCTTCAGATCGGGGTCAACACCCTCAATATCATCCTCTCCGTCGGGTTCGTCTACGGGCTGGGCTGGGGGGTAAGGGGGGTGGCCGCGGGCACTGTCATGGCCGAAATCCTGATTGCCCTGCTTGCCCTTTATCTGGTGTTCGTTCCCATGGGCGGCAGCGGGTTGGTGCGTCGCCATGTCCGCTGGCCGGACCTGTGGTCGGGGCATGAACTGCGCCGCCTGTTCGAGCTCAGTTTCAACCTCATGATTCGCTCCGCCGTTCTTTCCTCGGCCTTTGCCTTCTTTACCGCCCAGATGTCCCGTACCTCCGAACTGGCACTGGCCTCCAGTGCCGTGCTGCTCAACTTCATGATGATCACCGCCTTTTTCCTCGATGGACAGGCCCAGGCCGCCGAAGTGATATGCGGGCGCGCCGTGGGGGCCGGGTACCGGCCGGCCTTTGTCAGGGGCTGGAACCTGTCCGCCCTGTGGGGGCTGGGGGTGGGGCTGGCCCTGTTCCTGTTCTGGCTCGTTGCCGGGCCTGTCCTGATCGACCTGATCACCACCAGCCAGCCCGTGCGCGATTTTTCCCGCAACTACCTGTTTCTTGCTGCTCTGACCGCCTTTACCGGGGTACTGGCCTTCGTCATGGACGGGGTAATGAGCGGGGCAACCCTGTCCCGCCTGATCCGCAACGGCATGGTTGCTTCGTTCCTGATCTACATGGTGGCCAGCTACGGGCTGGAACATCTGTTCGGACTGAGCGGCCTGTGGCTGTCCCTGCACGTGTTCTTTCTTGTCCGGGGCGCCATTTTCTGGCTGGGGGTGAAACGGCGCATGCCCTGTCTGTTTCCCGCTTCCTGAATCACGTCTCCGGCTGTATCGGCAGGGGTCGGGCGGCCCAATGGGCATTTTTCAGCCCGCTCAGATCGCTGACCCCCTCCAGTCCCCGCGCCCGCACGGCACGCGCCAGTCCGGTCTTGATCTCCTGCAAAAGGTCCAGCCCGCCATAAACAAGAGCAGTGTACAATTGCAGCGCATTTGCTCCTGCTTCCATCTTGGCAATGGCGCTGTCCGCATCATGAATGCCTCCCACCCCGATGATCGGCATGTCGGCCCCGATGCGCTGGCGCATGCGGGCCAGTTGAATGGTTGACAGCTCGAACAGGGGAACACCGGACAGGCCGCCCTGTTGCTGCGCATGTTCCAGCCCGCCGACCATTGGCCGACTGATTGTGGTGTTGGAAATGATCAGCCCGTCCAGCCTGTGCCGGGAAATGATCCGGGCCATGTCGTCCATCTGGTGTTCGTCCATGTCCGGCGCGATTTTCAGAAACAGCGGCGGCTGGCGTGACTGGCGCTGGCGCGCCGCGAGGGTTTCCCCCAGCAGCCGGTTCAGCGCGTCCGCCCCCTGCAACCCCCTCAGACCGGGCGTGTTGGGGGAGGAAATGTTGACCGCCAGATAGGCGGCCACATCGCTGAACCGCTCTATTCCAGCCACATAATCCGCCACGAAATCCGTGCTGTCCTTGTTGGCGCCGATATTGATGCCCGGCGGTGCGGTTTCTGGTGCCCGCGACAGGGTTGCCTCGATCCGCGCTCGCGCCGCATCGTGCCCTTCATTGTTGAACCCCATGCGGTTGATGACCGCTCGTGCCGCCCTGATGCGGAACAGGCGCGGCCGGGGGTTTCCCGGCTGCGGGCGCGGCGTGATCGTGCCCACTTCGCAAAAGCCGAAGCCCAGCTGCCCCAGGGCGGAAAAGGCCTTGGCATCCTTGTCAAATCCCGCTGCCATCCCAATGGGGTTGGGCAGTTTCAGCCCGGCAAGCCTCACCCCGAGTTCCTTCGGGTCGGGCGTGCCGGTGCCCGCCACCAGCCCGCCGTTCAAGGCCCGGATCGTCAGCCCATGGGCCCTTTCCGGGTCCATGGCCAGCAGGGCATCCTGACCAATCAGCCGAAGAGCCGGCATCTTGAGCAGGGATGCCAGCGCCCTTCGCATCAAACGATCTCGGCGGGGAGGGTAACGGTGCCGTCTGGGGGCACCTCAAGGTCAAGTGAAAAGGCAACGAGAGCCTTTTCGAATTCGCCATAAAGATGGGGAAACAGATCTCCGTGCCGCGACGGCTCCCATTTCAGCCGCTCACGGACACGGGCCGTCTCCACCGCCAGTATGCGCGTTTTCTGCCCTGCGAAGTAAAGGGAAAGGGTTTCTGCCAGCTGATCGGCGGTCGAGAAATGGACATAGCCGTCCCTTTTGTCCACTTCGGCCGGCGGCACGTTTTTTCCTGTACTGGCCAGCCATTGATCCGCGGGAACGATCTTGTAGATGAATCGGGGCGCATTGTCTTTCATGGGCGGTGTCTAGCCAATAGTTCGGCGTACGGCAAGCCATGTTGACGGGCCGATTTTGTAGCACAGTACCGTTTCGGTTTCCGGGAAAGACAGCCCCCTTTTTCTTTGCCGGAAACGGCAACTTGTCTTTACAACTGGCTGTCGCATCTATACTTTCTTGGGGATTGAATTTTGCCAAGGCTTGCGCCCATGACGTCGCACCGTTCCATCTGGGTTGCCATTGACGCCCTTGCTGCGCGCCATTCCCTTTCCGTTTCCGGGTTGGCCCGGCGCGCCGGGCTGGATCCGACCACCTTCAATCCCTCCAAGCGCATCGGCAAGGATGGCAGGGAGCGCTGGCCGTCCACCGAAAGCATCGCCAAGATCCTGCGGGTGACCGGGGAAGAGTTCTACGACTTCTTTGCCCATGCGGACGGACATCATTCGCGAGTCGAAGCGGATGGGGAAAAAGACCGGCATGTGGAGGCTGACGCATCCGGCGAGCCCCATTCCGAAGTCCCCCCCTTTCTTGCCGGTGCGGGCGTGCACTATGCGCAGCCCGCCGCAACGGTTCCGCTTCTGGGCTTTGCCCAGGCCGGAGCGGGGGGCTATTTCGATGCCGCCGGCTTC
>JALWTJ010000444.1 GCA_027082895.1 Hyphomicrobiales bacterium
GTTGTCGGCCGAAGCGAACAGCCGGGCCGCCTTGCGGATCGTTTCCGCGTCGACACCGATCAGATCGGCAAGGTTTTCCGGGGCGTTTTTGTCGCTGGCAATGAAGGCGCGCCATTGTTCGAACGCGTCCGTGTCGCAACGCTGCGCGATGAAATCTTCGTCCAGCAGTTGTTCCGTGGCCGCCACATGGGCGAAGGCATTGAGCAGCGCCACGTTGGTTCCGGGGCGAAGGGGAAGGTGAAAGGCCGCCCGAATGTGGGGGCTTTCCACCAGATCGATACGGCGCGGGTCGATGACGATAAGCCGTGCGCTCTCCCGCAGGCGTTTCTTGAGACGGGCTGCGAAGACCGGGTGCCCGTCTGTGGGGTTGGCGCCGATGACCATGATGACGTCGGCCTGTGCCACCGAGGCGAAATCCTGGGTGCCCGCCGACGTGCCGAAGGTGATTTTCAACCCGTAACCGGTGGGCGCATGACATACGCGCGCGCAGGTATCCACATTGTTCGAACCAAAGGCGCCGCGCACCATTTTCTGCACCGCATAGACTTCCTCGTTGGTGCAGCGCGACGAGGTGATCCCGCCAAGGGCACCGGCCCCGTACCTGTCTTTTATGGCGCCGAACCGCTCAGCGGCAAATGCGATGGCCTCCTGCCAGCCGACCTGCCGCCAGGCATCGCTGGTCGTTTCCCGGATCATGGGGGTGGTGATACGGTCCGGATGGTCCGCATAGCCGAACGCGAACCGGCCCTTGACGCAGGAATGCCCCTCGTTGGCGCCCCCCGACTTGAGCGGCGTCATGCGGATCAGCCGGTCCCCCTTCAGTTGGGCAGAAAAGGCGCAGCCCACCCCGCAATAGGCGCAGGTGGTTTCCACGGCCCGTTCGGGCCGGCCATGTTCAACGATGTCCTTTTCCACCAGCGTTGCCGTGGGACATACATCCACGCAGGCACCGCACGACACGCATTCGGAGGAAAAGAAACTGTCCGATGCCATGCCTGCCCCGATCACGGAGGCAAAGCCGCGCCCCCGCACGCTCAGGGCCAGCGTGCCCTGCACCTCGTCGCATACCCTGACGCAGCGCGAACACACGATGCACTTGGAAGGGTCGAACTGGAAATAGGGGTTGGACCGGTCCACCGGGTCGCGGGTCTGGTCGGAAAAATGATTGTCCCCTCCATATCCGTAACGTACATGGCGCACCCCGATATCCGCGGCAACGTCCTGAAGCTGGCAGTCTCCGTTGCTGGCGCAGGTCAGGCACTCCAGGGGATGATCGGAAAGATAAAGCTCCATCACCCCCTTGCGCAGTCGTTCCAGCCGTTGCGAACGGGTGGTCACCACCATGTCCGCCGCAACCGGGGTGGTGCAGGAGGCCGGCGTTCCCTTCACACCATCGATTTCCACGAGGCACAGCCGGCAGGAGCCGAACGCCTTCAGCCGGTCGGTGGCGCACAGTTTGGGAAGGGCAATGCCCGCCATTTCTGCCGCCCGCATGACAGAGGTGCCCACCGGTGCCGTGACCGGCCGCCCGTCAATGACGAGCCGGACGGGCGCATTTGTGTCCTCCGGATTTTCCCTTGGTGCCGGTGTGCCCATATCCTCCTGCCGGAGGAGGGTTTGCTGCTCCGGATGTGTCATGACCTACCTCCCCTTTTCTGCTCCGGCGACCCCCTGATCCGCGGGCAGGCCGAATTCCGCCGGGAACAGGTTGAGGGCGGAAAGCACCGGTTGTGGCGTCAATCCGCCCATGGCACACAGGGAACCGCTTTCCATCACCTCGCACAGGTCCCGGATCAGGCGGGCACTTTCTTCCGGCTCGTCCCCGTGCAGCAGGCGATCCATGGTTTCCATGCCCCGTACGGCTCCGATCCGGCACGGGGTGCATTTGCCGCACGATTCGATGGCACAGAATTCAAAGGCAAAGCGCGCCATCTGCGCCATGTCCGCATCCGTATCAAAAACGACGATACCCCCATGGCCCAGCATGCCCCCGCGGGCCGCAAGACTTTCATAATCCATCGGGCAGTCAAAGCGGTCCGGGGTCAGATAGGCTCCCAGCGGGCCCCCGACCTGCACGCACTTGACCGGCTTGCCGCTGCGCGTGCCCCCGCCAAATCCTTCGATCAGTCGTGCCAGCGTGACCCCGAAACCCACTTCGACCAGCCCTGCGCGCCGCACATTGCCCGAAAGCTGGAAGGCCTGCGTGCCGCTGGATGTGCCCCGGCCAAGGGAGCGATAGGCCGCGCTTCCCCTGGCAAGAATGAAGGGCAGGCTGGCAAGAGACAGCACATTGTTGACCAGCGTGGGGCGCCCCTTCAGCCCGCAGATGGCGGGAATGGGAGGTTTGGCGCGCACCTGCCCGCGTTTTCCTTCAAGGCTTTCCAGCATGGCGCTTTCCTCGCCGCAGATATAGGCCCCCGCACCGCGCCGGATTTCCACGTCGAACGAAAAACCGCTTCCCTGGATACTGGTGCCCAGCCATCCTTCCTTGCGCAGCAGGTCGACGGCCCGTTTCAGGGCAGAAATGGCGGCGGGATATTCCAAACGCACATAGACCAGCCCTTTTTCGGCGCCGCAGGCCCATGCGGCAATGAGCATGCCTTCTACAAGGCTGAAGGGATCCCCCTCCATCAGCATCCGGTCGGCAAAGGTGCCACTGTCTCCTTCATCCGCGTTGCAGCAGACATATTTTTCCGGGCCGGCCTGCGCGGCGACCGTTTTCATCTTGATGCCGGTGGGAAAGCCGGCGCCGCCCCGCCCTCGAAGGTTCGATTCGATAACGGCATCCACCACTTCGGCCGGGGACATTTGCAATGCCGCCCTGAAGCCGTCAAAGCCGCCATGGGCGAGGAAGTCGGCAAGGCTGAACGGGTCGGTGACACCGCATCGGGCAAAGATCAGGCGTTGTTGCTCCTTCAGGTAAGGCAGTTCCTCCACCTCGCCCAGACAGGACGGATGGCCGGTGGCATCTTGTATGCCTCCCCTCAGCCGTTCTACCAGATCGCCAACCTGCTCCGTATCGAGCGGGCCGAACCCGATCCGGCCCCTTTCCGTTGCCACTTCCAGCAACGGCTCCAGCCAGAACATGCCGCGCGAACCGGTGCGCACAAGTTCGATGTCGAGATTGTGCCGTTCGGCGTGCCCCCGCACGGCATTGGCCACCGCATCCGCCCCGACCGATATTGCGGCGCTGTCCATGGGAAGGAAAAGGCGCAGGGTCATTCCGGGGGCGCTCCTGTTAATTGTTCGATCAGTTTCCGGTCCGCCCGCGCCTTCAACTCCCCATTGACCTGCAGGGCCGGGGACAGGGCACAGTTCCCCAGGCAATAGACCGCGCTGACCCTTATGTGTTCGTGTTCG
>JALWTJ010000445.1 GCA_027082895.1 Hyphomicrobiales bacterium
GCCCTAGACTGGCCCCCGAAATTTTCCCCCCATCCGTGCCCCCGCTTCCCGCCGGACACCAACCCGGCACGAACCGGTGCAAGACACGAGCCAACCGGCCAGCAGAGAAAGTCCCGCCCATGTCCCTTGAAAAACTCGACCAGCTGAACCGGAAGCTGCATGCCATCAGCCATGCCATGGCCATCCTTGGTGCCGACGAAGCCATCCACATGCCCCCCGGCGGTGGCAAGGGGCGCGCCGACTCCCTTTCCGCTCTGGCGGCCATGCAGCACGAAATGGCCAGCGCGCCCCACATTGCGGACTGGATCGAAGAGGCAGAAAACGAGGACCTCACCCCCGACCAGACAATCGGGCTGGAAGAATTTGCCCGCCTCTACCGGCAGCGCACCTGCCTGCCCGCCGATCTCGTACGGCGCAAGACCGCTTCTGCCATGGCGTGCGAACAATTGTGGCGGCAGGCCCGCCCTGAAGGGGACTGGAAAAGCCTGCAACCCCTGCTGCAGGACGTCATCGAACTGGCGCGCGAAGAAGCCGGGCTGCGAGCCGCGGCCACCGGACTGGCCCCCTATGATGCCCTGATCGACCAGTATGACCCGGGCAGCACCATGGCCGAAATCGACCCGGTCTTTTCCCGGCTGAAATCCTTTCTCACCTCTTTTCTTCCCCGTGCCCTTGAAGCCCAGAAAAAACGCCATGCGGATCACCCGCTCAAACCCCTCGCGGGACCGTTTCCTGTCGAGAAGCAGCGGGCCCTGGGGCTGGCAGCCATGGAACAGCTCGGCTTCGACTTCACCCACGGGCGCCTGGACATTTCCCATCATCCCTTCTGCGGCGGGGTGCCCACGGACGTGCGCATGACCACCCGCTACGACACGGACAGCTTCATCCAGGGGCTGATGGGCACCCTGCACGAAACCGGCCATGCCCTTTACGAACAGGGATTGCCCCGCCAGCAGGCCCACTGGCCCCACAATCTGGCCCGGGGCATGGCCATGCACGAAAGCCAGAGCCTTTTCGTGGAAATGCAGATCGTGCGCTCCCGCCCCTTCTGGCAATGGGCCCTGCCCCTGCTCGCCCGCCATCTGGGCAGTTCTGCCTTTGAGGGCTGGAGCGTTGAGGACGTTCTGGCCCACGTCAACATCATCGAAAAGGGATACATCCGGGTGGACGCGGACGAAGTGACCTATCCGCTGCATGTCATCCTGCGCTACGAACTGGAACAGGATCTGATCGGGGCAAAACTGGACGCCCGGGACCTGCCCGAAGCCTGGAACGCGAAAATGGAAGAATATCTGGGGCTGAATACCCTGGACAAGGTGGCGGACGGCCCCATGCAGGACGTGCACTGGCCCGCCGGCCTGTTTGGCTACTTCCCTTCCTACACCCTTGGCGCCCTCATGGCCGCCCAGCAATGGAACGCCATGGAAAGAAAGGTTCCGGACGCAGCGGAACGGATATCACGGGGCGATTTTGCGGCCATCAACGACTGGCGACGCGACAACATCTGGTCCCGCGCCTCCCACGCCACAACGCCCCGCATCCTGCAGGACGCCACCGGCGAACCCCTGAACCCGGATCATTTCATCGCCCATCTGGAAAAACGCTATCCCGCGTGAAGGAACACGCGCACCCCCCAAGGGATCAATCGTCCCGATAGACCTTTTCGCGGCGCTCGTGCTTTTCCTGCGCCTCAAGGGAAAGGGTGGCCACCGGCCGTGCGTCCAGACGGGCCAGCCCGATCGGCTCCCCCGTCTCCTCGCAATAGCCATAGGTGCCATCCTCGATGCGCCGCAACGCCGCATCGATCTTGGAAATCAGCTTGCGCTGCCGGTCCCGTGTCCGAAGTTCCAGCGTCCGGTCACTCTCCGAAGATGCCCGGTCAGCCATGTCCGCATGGGCCACGCTTTCCTCCTGCAGGCTTTCCAGGGTTTCCCGGCTGTCACGCAGAATATCCTCGCGCCATGCCACCAGCTTGGCCCGGAAATAGGCCACCTGCTTGGGATTCATGAACGGCTCGTCTTCACTCGGCCGATACCCTTCTTCGATGAGTTTTGCATCCATAACCTGCCTCCTCGAACCCTGAACAACCGGACATGCCTTCCCATCGCGCGCGCCCCCCGGAAGCAGAACCGGCATGGTTCCTGCGCTTCCCGCAACGGGATTTCAACGCCGGTATAAGGCCCCTGTTTTGGCGGGGCAAGTCAGTTTTTTGTCAGAAGGAGCGCAAGGAAGGTTTCCAACGGTGCCAGCCCCACACTGCCTCACCGAAATTGCGCAAAGTCACCCCGCAATCCCAACCCGGGCTCGCAAGGCGGCAAAACGGGCGATTCAGATCACATAATGGCCCAGCTTGGCCAGTTGCACACGCGCCAGAAGATCGATCTCGTCCACCAGCCTGTCCACCTCGGGGTCGGACTGTTCCCGGGCCCGTGATACCAGTGCCATCAGCCGGTTCAGGCGCCCTTCCCCGATCCGGCCCGCCAGCAGGTCCGCCTTCATTTCTTCCAGGGTATCCAGCATGTTGTGCCCATGACGCAGCGCCTTGCGGCGCCCCTCTCCGGCACCATCCACCCCCTGCAGGGCAAGAATGGCATCAATTCCTCCCGCCTGCAGGACCGGCGCCACCCCACCCGCAGGCGCCGGGGCGGGTGTCACCGCCGGACGAAAGGACGAACCGGCCCCCTTCTTTGCCGACGCCTTCCCCCGCCCGGAAATTCTGCTCCTGCCGGATGTGCCATCGATTCGCATGGAAAAGGTCCCTGATTTGCCCGCCGGTCGGCAGAATCTGCCCCCGCTGGTTAACAAATGGTTAATACCCCGGCAATTTTTGCTCCCCCGTGGATGCCACGGAAAGGGCGGCGTGATGAAACATCTCTCCGTCAAGGAAAAAAGCTATGTTTATCAATGCACAAGGGAAGTTTTGCCGCGAAATACAAAACTGGCACGAAACTGGCAACACAAGGGACAACGGTCCGTGACCAGCGTCCATGGGGATGGACGCAAAACCAACGGGGAATGCAAATGTCACACTTGAACACAAGGGCGCCAACCCGCCGATGGAAGAAATGGCTGGCCTGCGCCCTGGCTCTTCTTTTCACCCTGACCAGCACCCTTGCGCCCTTTTCCGCCGCCCATGCCGCGGGCGCGCGCATCAAGGACATTGTCGATATTGAAGGGGTCCGGGAAAACCAGCTGATCGGTTACGGGCTGGTGGTGGGCCTGAACGGCACCGGGGACAGCCTGAACAACTCCCCCTTCACCCGCCAGAGCCTGCAGGCCATGCTGGAGCGGCTCGGGGTCAACACCCGCGGCGAAACCATCCGCACCGCCAATATCGCCGCGGTGATGGTCACCGGCA
>JALWTJ010000446.1 GCA_027082895.1 Hyphomicrobiales bacterium
GCCGGGTTCGATCAGCCCAGCGCCGGCAGGATCTTCATCAACGGTGATGAAGTGAAGGACACCCCCGCCCACAAGCGATCCATCGGCATGGTGTTCCAGCGTCTGGCGCTGTTTCCCCACATGACGGCGGCAAAAAATGTGGCCTATCCGCTCAAGATGCGCCGTTTCGATCCGGCAGAGATTCCCGGCCGGGTGGAGAAATATCTCAAGCTGGTGCAACTGGAGGGGTTCGGGGACCGCTACCCCCACGAACTGTCCGGGGGCCAGCAGCAGCGCGTGGCCATTGCCCGGGCTCTCTCGTTCAGCCCCGACCTGCTGTTGCTGGATGAACCGCTTTCGGCCCTGGACAAGAAGTTGCGCGAGGAAATGCAACTGGAGTTTCGGCGTATCCAGCAGGAACTGGGGGTGACAACGATCAATGTCACCCACGATCAGCGCGAGGCGCTGGTCATGTCCGATCAGATCGTGGTGATGAACGAGGGAAAGGTGCAGCAGGCCGATACGCCGGTGAACATGTACCGGAATCCGCGCAACCGGTTCGTTGCCGGTTTTGTCGGCATGACGTCCATGTTTGGCGGGCAGGTCAGCCAGAGCAGCGATACCGGCTTGGAAATCCGGGTGGGCGACCGGGTTTTGCAGGCCCGTCCGGGGGCCACGGACATGCCGGCGGGGGCCCGGGTGGATTGTGCGATCCGGGCGGAGCAGATCCGGTTTGCTTCCGAGAAGGAGGACGGGCTGGACAATCGTGTCAAGGGTGTTGTCCGACAACGGATATTTGAAGGCGACCGGGTTCTCTATGTCATCGGGGTGCCGGAACTGGGCGGGGTGGACCTGCACCTGTTCGACCATGACCCGGTGGCCCACAGGGAACATGATCGCGACGAGACGGTGACCCTGGGCTGGAACGCCCGGGACATGTTTGCCTTTCCGGCTGATGCACAGGGCACGCGGGAGTATTGAGTTTAACAATCATCATCAAGCAACCATGACAAGGGAGACTTACGAACATGACCAGAAAACCGATTTTTCTGACGAGCCGGCGCACCGTGCTCAAGACAGGGGCTGCGGCAGCAGGCATGCTGGCCATGCCCGCAATCCTGAAGGCGCAGGACAAGCCGGGCGAGATCATCGTCAGGGCCTGGGGTGGCGCCTGGGGCGATGCCCTGCGGGAGGGGGTCGCTGACCCGTTCACCGCGGCAACCGGCATCAATGTGCGGTTCGATTTTACCGAGGACAACGAGATCAAGCCCAAAATCTGGTCGGCGGTGGATCAGGGCCGGGTGCCCCCGATCCATGTGAATTGGGACACCACTACCAACGCCACCATTTCTGCCCTTCGCGGGGTTACGGTTGACCTGAGCGATCTGTCCAACCTGGACGGATTGCTGCCCCTTGCCAAGCCGGCCGGGCTGGATGGCTATCCGCTGGTCAACACCTATGCCTATGTCTATGTGTGTGCGTACCGCAAGGAAGCCTTCCCCGATGGGCCGCCCAAGAGCTGGAACGTTCTGATCGATCCCAAGTTCAAGGGCCGCATTGCCCTTTATGATGACGGCATCGGCTTCAACCCGATTGCCGTTCTGGCGGGGGGCGGAACCCTGGCGGATATTCCGGACAATATGGAGCCGGGCTATGCGTTCTATCGCAAGGTGCGCGACAATAACCCGCTTCTGGGTGAGGATCCCGATTTTACCAGCTGGTTCCAGAATGGTGAAATCGACGTGGCCTGCACCATTTCGGTGAATGCGCGCGAAGCCAAGCAGAACGGAATCGACGTGGAATGGACCATTCCCGAAGAGGGGTGCAAGGTGGACACGGACGGGCTGTGGGTGCCCCGTGGCCTGCCGGCTAACGAGGAACACTGGGCCAAGGAGTTCGTCAATTTTGCCCTGTCCCGGGATGCGCAGCAGAAATGGTGCTCCCTGCTCGGGCTGCCGCCGGTCTATCCGGGGCTTGAGCCGCCGGCCGATCTGGTGGGCGATCCCGCCTATCCGACCACGGAGGCCGATTTTGCCCGGCTGATCTCCATTCCATCGCCGATTCTGGTGGAAAATCAGCCGATCTGGTTCTCCAGGTTCAACGAAATCTTCCAGGGCTGAACGGCGCTGGACCAACAGGCTTCCGGGGGATGCTTCTCCCGGGAGCAACGCGACGGGAATTCATGAAACGGGAACAGGAAAACAGGTTGCCGCTGAGCTGGAAACTGCTTGACGGCATGGAAAGGGTCGTGGCCTTTGTCTGGCCGTCCCGCTTCCGGCATGCGGTGGGCTGGTGGTTCCTGCTGCCGGCGCTGGCCCTTGTCGGTATCCTGCTGATCGGGCTGGGATACATGGTGCAGTACAGCCTGCATGAACTGGATATTTCCACCTATCGTTTGCGTGCCGATTATTCCCTTGCCAATTTTGCCACCTTCCTTGAGCGGCCGGTCTACATGCGCGTGCTGGTGCGTACGCTGCTGGCCTCCGTCATCGTGACCGGAGTGACCATGGTGCTGGCCTTTCCCTATGCCTATCAACTGGTACGGGTGCGCTCTGCTGCCATGCGCAAATTCCTGCTGATAGCGCTGTTTCTGCCCTTCTTCATCGGGCAGGTGGTGCGGGCCTATGGCTGGCTGATCATTCTGGGGCGCGAGGGACTGGTCAACGGCATTCTGGGACAGTTCGGGATCGCACCCCTCAACCTGCTGTTCAATTATCCGTCGGTGGTTTTCGGGCTGATCCAGTACATGCTGCCCTTTGCCGTGCTGTTGATCATTCCGGCGGTGGCGGCCATCAGCGAGGATGTGGAACTGGCCTCCGAAGGGCTGGGAGCCAACTGGTGGGCGACCTTTCGCCATGTGCTTCTTCCCATGGCGCGGCCGGGGCTGGTGGGGGCGGGCATCGTCGTATTCACCCTGACCATGACGGATTTCGCCATGCCTGAAATCATGGGGGGCGGCAAGAACGACTTTTTTGCCAGCGCCATCTATGACGGCTTTTTCCAATTGTCCAATCCGGGGCTGGGGGCGGCCCTGTCGATCATTCTGGTCGTGGTGGGAAGCGTCATCGTTTCCGGGGCGTTCTTTCTGGCCGGTGCCGCATCACTCAAGGCGCGGGGAGGGGGCTGATGAAAAACGCTTTTTCCAAGAAGCTGGTCCTGTGGTCGCTGGTCTGGTTCTCGGTCATTACCCTCAGCCTGCCCACCATCATCGTGGTGGGGGCCTCGTTCACCGCCGGTGACATCATCCAGTTTCCACCGGAGGGATTTTCCCTGCGCTGGTATCAGAAACTGTGGGAACTGGAGGGATTCAAGCAGGCCCTTGGCCGCACGGTCTATGTGTCGGTGATCTGCACCCTGCTTGCCCTGCCGGTGGGGACTCTGGCCGCGATTGCGCTGGCGCGTTACCGTTTCTGCTTCGCCAACCTCATTCAGGTCTACCTGATGCTGCCCTTTACCATTCCGCTGGTGGTGTCGGGCATCTCCATGATGATCTTTTTCGGTGAAATCCGGATATTGGGGAAATTGTGGCCGGTGGGGGTTGCCCTGTGCCTGATCAACATTCCGTTCATGATCTGGTCGGTGACCGCTTCCATCAATGCGCTGGACCCTGAACTTGAAAATGCCTCCTACAATTGCGGGGCGCCTCCGGTGCAGACCTTTTTCAGCGTGACGCTGCCTTCGGTGATGCCCGGCATCATTACCGGGGCGTTGCTGATGTTCATCCTGGCCTTCAACGAGTTCCTCGTTTCCCTGTTTCTCACCGATTCGCGGACGGTGACCTTGCCAGTGCAGATCTACAATTCCATTCGCAGCGTCATCACGCCGGACCTGGCGGCGGTTTCGGTGCTCTACATCATCATTGCCCTTGTTGCGATCTGGCTGCTGGACCGCCTGGTGGGGCTGGAAATTTTCCTGCGGTCCAAATGACGGGAGGTCGCGCCATGACCGGAAAAATCACGTTACACGAGCTTGAAGGCCTGTCCGGGGAGGCGCGTGCAGCGCTTTTCCGGCGGGCGGAGGGCGATCTGGCACCATTTGTCGAGCGGGTAAAGCCGATCATCGACGCGGTGCAACGGGAAGGGGACGAGGCGCTGGCACGTTTCGCCCGGGAATTCGACAATGCGCCGGTCAGCCCGGATGCCATTGCCGCCACGGAAGCGGATTTCGAGCAGGCATTCAGGGATGTGGATGCGGACATGATCCGCGTTCTCGACTTCTGCATCGACAATGTGCGGCGTTTTCATCAGGCGCAGATGCCGGAGGAAATGTGGGTCAGGGAAATGCATCCGGGGGTGCTGGCGGGGGAAAAGGTGGTGCCGATCGAGTCGGTGGCCTGCTATGTGCCCCGGGGCAAGGGGTCGTTTCCGTCCGTGGTCATGATGACGGCGGTGCCGGCGGTGGTTGCCGGCGTTCCTCAGCCGGTCATCATCACGCCGCCGGGGCCGGACGGGAAAATCGATGCGGCAACGCTGGTGGCGGCACGGCTGGCCGGGGTGGAAAAGGTCTACAAATGCGGGGGCGCGCAAGGAGTGGCCGCGGTTGCCCATGGCACCGAGACGGTGCCGCGCTGCATGAAGATCGTGGGGCCGGGCAGCCCGTGGGTGGTGGCGGCCAAGCAGGTGCTGGCTTATCGGATCGACCCCGGTATTCCAGCCGGGCCGAGCGAGGCGATCATTCTGGCCGATGATACGGCCAACGGGCGGGTGGCGGCCCTTGATCTGCTGATCGAGTCCGAGCACGGGCCGGACAGTTCGGCCTATCTGGTGACCTGTTCGCGCCGGGTGGCCGAAGAAGCGTTGGCCGCCATTCCCGGTTACTGGCGGCAGATGGGGGCGCAGCGGGTTGAATTTTCCGCAACTGTTCTGGGGGGTGAGCGCGGCGGCATCGTTCTTTGTCCGGACATGGATCAGGCCATTGATTTCGTCAATGAATATGCGCCCGAACATCTGCAGGTGCATGCGCAAAGTCCGTTCGATTATCTGGGGCGCCTGACAAATGCGGGGGAAATCCTTCTGGGAGAGCATACCCCGGTCTGCATCGGCAATTTTACCCTTGGACCCAACGCGGTTCTGCCCACCAATGCGGCAGCCCGGACTCGTTCACCGCTGGGGGTCCATGATTATCTCAAGACCATTTCCATCGGTCATGTGACCAGAAAGGGCTATGATCTTTTGGCGCCTCAAGCGCATGCATTTGCCCTTTACGAGGGGTTTGATGCCCATGCCAATGCGGTGTCGGAAACGAGGGAAAAGGCTTTTTCGGGCGATTCGTAAGCCGGATACGATGGGGATGGGAAGATGTGCGGGGCTCAGGTGGCCCGGCTTTTTTTCGTTTTAGGGGTCTTGCGCCGGAACAGGCGGCCATCGATCAGCAGCAGGCCGATGAAAATGGCGCCCATGCCCAGGAAATGGATCGCTTGCAGCCGTTCGTTCAGGATGATCGTTCCCAGAAGGATTGCTGAAATCGGCGCGATGAAGGTGGTAACGGTGAAATTGGTGGCCCCCACCACCGGCAGGATGCGGTACATCAGGAAGAAGGCAAGGGTGGTGGCCATGAGGCCGATGCCCATCAATGCGCCCCAGCCCTGGGCCGTGCTCAGGCGGGGAACACCGTGGGTGAAAGCGGCGAGGATGGTGGCGGAAAATGTGGCCCCCGTCAGGGCAAGGGTGGCAATGACCGTTGGGTCCATGTGCTGGAATTTGCGTGTCCAGTTCAGGGAAACCGCATAGCAGGTGGTGGCCAGAATACAGGCGCCAATGGCCCACAATTCGCTGCTTCCACCGCTGGAAAGGGCCGGGCTGGCAAGAATCATGACGCCGGAAAATCCGGCAAGAACACCGAGGGACTTGTTCCATGTGGCTTTTTCACCACCATTCCAGAAATGGGAGACGAGTACCGTCATGATGGGGGTCATGGCGTTGACGATGGCGGCAACACCGCTGGCCAGATAGTTCTGGGACAGGGGGAACAGGGCAAAGGGAATGGTATAGGTCAGGGTGCCAAGGGCCAGCATGTTCAGATAGGTCTTGGGGTCGCGCGGCAGGGGCGCGCGCAGGGCCAGCAGGATAACCCACGAGCCAAGGGCGCCCACGCCCACCCGGCCTGCCGATACCCACAGGGGCCCCAGTTCGCGGATGAGAATGGCATTGAACAGGAACGAACTGCCCCAGATGGTGCCCAGAACGGCAATGATGATCCAGTTGCGTAGTGACATGGAATCTTCTCCAGTTTTGGTACGCCATCCATTGCGGAGTGCCCGGTTGTCCCGTGCGACATTAGGGGCGGTCCGGTGCCCTGTCGAACCGATTTTGACGATGGTTGCGATCAATCTGCGTGATGGGGCCGTCCCGATGCGGGCGGGCGCCCCGTTTCAGTGCTTTGTCGGTGCCGGGGGCAGGGCGATTTCTCCCCGGGCCAGCATGGCAAGGGCTTCGGGATAGATCCTGTGTTCGATCTCCAGCACCCTTGCGGCAAGGGTTTGGGGGGTGTCGTGGGGCAGGACGGGCAGGGATTGCTGGAGGATGGGGGGGCCTGCGTCCAGTTCCGGCTCCACGAAATGCACCGTGCAGCCATGTTCGGCGTCCCCGGCTTGCAAGGCCCGGCGGTGGGTATCCAGTCCCTTGAACCTGGGCAGCAGGGAGGGGTGAATGTTAATCAGGCGGCCGTGCCAGTGATCAACGAAATCCGCACTCAGAATGCGCATAAACCCGGCCAGGCAGACGATGTCCGTCTTCCATGCGTGCAATTGGCGGGTCATTGCGGCGTCGGCGGCAGGGCGGTCCGTAAACTCGGCCAGCCTGTTGATGGCGGTGGGAACGCCTTCCCGGTGTGCCCGCTCCAGCCCGGCGGCGGCGGGCGTGCTGGCGATGACCCCGACAATGCGGGCCGGGTACGTTTCCACGCGGCTGGCGCGGATCAGGCATTCCATGTTGGAGCCACGGCCTGAAATCAGCACGGCAACGTTTTTCCTGCTGGTCTTTTCCCCGGTCATGGGAAAAGGGCTCCGGCAAAGGAAATGGCGTTCTCGTCGGGGCGGCGGTGTTCCAGCCGTCCGATGGGAATGACGGTTTCGCCACTGGCGCGCAGTATCTTTTGCGTGGCGGTGGCATCCGCTTCGCTGACAATGGCCACCATGCCGATGCCGCAGTTGAAGGTGCGCAGCATTTCGGTTTCGGAAATGTTGCCTTTGCGTGCCAGCCAGCCGAACAGGGGAGGCGCGGTGAGGGCGCTCAGATCAATATGCGCGGCAAGGTTTTGGGGCAGGATGCGGGGGATGTTTTCCACAAAACCGCCCCCCGTGATGTGGGCAAGGGCCTTGATGGGGGCGCTCTGCGCGAGGGCGGCAAGGATGGAGCGGACATAGATGCGGGTCGGGGTGAGCAGGGCGTTTGCAAGGGGCGTTGCCGGATCAAAGGGGGCGGGTGCATTCAGGTCGGCATCGGTCCTTTTGATGATTTCGCGTACCAGGGAAAAGCCGTTGGAGTGCAGACCGCTGGAGACCAGCCCCAGGATGACATCTCCCGCGGCAAGGTTGCTGGCGGGCAGGATGGCGGTGCGTTCGACAATGCCGACGGCAAATCCGGCCAGGTCGAAATCCTTGTCGGCGTACATGCCGGGCATTTCGGCCGTTTCGCCGCCGATCAGGGCGCATCCGGCAAGGGAGCAACCGGCCGCAATTCCTTTCACGATCTGGGCAGCTTCGGCCACTTCCAGCCGTGCCGTTGCCAGATAGTCGAGAAAGAAAAGGGGTTCGGCGCCCTGAACGATCAGGTCGTTGACGCACATGGCCACCAGATCCTGCCCCACCCCGTCCAGTTGTCCGGTGTCGATGGCAATCCTGAGCTTGGTGCCCACCCCGTCATTGGCGGCGACCAGAACGGGGTCGTGGTATTTGAGTGCTCCCAGATCGAACAGGCCGCCAAAGCCGCCGATCTCCGGGTTGGCGCCGGGGCGCGCGGTCGCCCGTATGGCGGGCTTGATGGCTTCAACCAGGGCGTTTCCGGCGTCGATGTCCACACCGGCCTGCTTGTAGGACAGGGAAGCAGCGGGTTTTTCGGGTGTTTCCGGCATGGTGGTTTTTTCTCTCTGGCTGGGGCATAGTGCGGGGCGACGAGTTGATTTTTGCCGTCGGGGCCATTAACTGCGCTGATAAACAGTTGCGCGGCCGGGCGCAAGGATTCCGCTGCAAGGAAATGCCTCATGTCAATGCAAAAGCAGGTTCTGTTCTGGAGCGGGTTCGTGGCGGCGATTTTCCTGCTGCTCTGGGTGTTCCGCGGCATCCTGCTGCCGTTCATTGTGGGGATGGGGCTGGCTTATCTGCTGGACCCGGCGGCCGATTTTCTGGAGCGGTGCCGGTTCAACCGTTTCTGGGCCACCTCGGTGGTGATGGGGGCTGTTGTCATCATTGTTGCCACGGCATTCTTTCTTCTGGTGCCCGCCATCGTGCAGCAGGGCATCGGGCTGGCTGAGCGGTTGCCCGGTTATGTGAGCCAGTTGCAGCAGTTCGCCATGGAGAAGGCGCCGGATCTGGGGGCGCTGATCGGCGAAGAGCGGCTGGCCCAGTTTGAAAACGGTCTGTCCAACATGCTTAGCGGAGGTGTTGCCGTGCTGGGGAACCTGACGGCGCAGGTGGCCCAGAGCGGGGCGACCATCATCAACGTTCTGGCCCTGATGATCGTGACGCCGGTGGTCGCCTTCTATCTGTTGCTGGACTGGGACGGCATGGTGAAAAAGATCGACCAGTTGCTGCCCCGGGACCACCGGGACGAGATACTTGAGGTGTTGCGGGACATGGACAGGGCCATGGCCGGGGTCATTCGCGGGCAGGGATCAGTCATTCTGCTGCTGGCGCTGTTCTATGGCGTTTCCCTGACTCTTGCGGGGCTCAATTTCGGCATGGCCATCGGGCTGATGGCGGGAATCTTTTCCTTTGTGCCCTATGTGGGCTTCCTGGTGGGGATGGTGCTGTCCACGGGTGTTGCCATTGTGCAGTACTGGCCGGAACCGCTGCCGGTTTTCATCGTTCTGGGGATCTTTCTTGTCGGCCAGTTCATCGAGGGGAATATTCTTTATCCCAAGCTGGTGGGCAACAGTATCGGGGTGCATCCGGTGTGGCTGATGTTTGCCCTGTTCGCGGTGGGAACCCTGTTCGGTTTTGTCGGGCTGCTGCTGGCGGTGCCCATGGTGGCGCTGGTGGGGGTGCTGGTGCGCTATGCGCTGAAGAAATATGTTTCGGGCAGCCTTTATCTGGGGAGTTCGGCGGTTTCCGCCCCCGCAGGTTCCGAGACGGAAACGGACGGGGCTGGCGCTGCCGGGAACAATACCGCAGGGAAGGGGGCAGCAGGGCTGCCGGTGGAGTAAGAGGCGCATGCGCGAGCCAGACGAGGCCCGACAGTTAATTCTGGACGTGGTGCCTGAACCTTCCTACGCCCCGGAACGGTTCATTGTCAGCGACGGAAACCGTCTGGCCTACGAACATGTGCTGGCCTTTCCGGACTGGCCGGTGCCCATCTGCGTGATCTGTGGCCCGGCAAAGTCGGGCAAGACCCATCTGGCGGAAATATGGCTCAAACACGGCAGGGGGGTGCGGGCCGGGCCGGGGGATGTGGAAGGGCTGGCCGGTACCGCGGATCTGGCGCCGGTGCTGCTGGATGATGTGGACAGGGCCGGGTACGGGGAAACGGGGCTGTTCAATCTTCTGAACCGGTCGATCCGGGATGGTATTCCCGTTCTCATGACAGCACGCAGGGACATTTCCAATTGGCCGTTTGCAACCGATGATGTGAAGTCCCGGGCGCGGCTGGGAGCCTTTTTCAGCGTGGCGGCGGCGGATGATCTGCAGTTGAGCCAGATGTTTGCCAAGCTCTTTTCGGACCGGCAGGTGGTGGTGGACCCTTCTGTGATTGCCTATCTGGTGCCCCGCATGCACCGTTCGCCTTCCGAGGTTTACGAACTGGCGGCGCTGATGGACCGGATGGCGTTGCAACAGGGCCGTGCCATTACACGCAAGGTGGCGGCCGATGCCCTTGCAATGCGTGCGCATGTGCATGAAATTGGGGGGAGTGAACAGCATGACGGGCCATATGTGCGGCCCGGTGAAACGGGCAGGAACAGTTAAGGAACCAGGATGGCACAACGAAAGATCAAGGGGCCGGATGCGGAGGCGTTGCGCACCAGCCCGGCCCGCTTCGTCAACCGGGAAGTGTCCTGGCTTCAGTTCAACATGCGGGTGCTGGAGGAGGCGGGAAACCGTGCCCATCCGCTGCTTGAACAATTGCGGTTCGTTTCCATTTCGGCCAGCAACATGGATGAATTCTTCATGGTGCGGGTGGCGGGTCTGTTGTCCCAGTTGCGGGCCGGGTCCAGCCGGCTGAGTGCTGATGGCATGAATGCGCGGGATCAACTGGACGAGATCATGAATCTTGCCCAGCATCTGCATCTTGAGCAGCAGGAGCAGTGGCAGCGCCTGCGCCGTGATCTGGCCCGGGAAGGGGTGATCATCCATGAGGCGGACGATCTGGCACCGGCGCAGGTGGAGTATCTGCAAAAACTGTACCGGCAGGAATTCTTTCCGGTTCTGACACCGGTGGCGGTGGACCCGGCCCATCCGTTCCCGTTCATTCCCAATCTGGGGTTCACGGTGGCGGTGCAGTTGCAGAAGAACGGGTCGGGAAAGCGCATGATGGCGCTGGTGCGTATCCCCAATTCCCTGGACCGGTTCATCCAGTTGCCGGCCGAACTGGCCCGAAACGACCGGATCGAACTGGTCACCATCGAAAACGTGGTGTCTCTTTCCTTTTCCCAGATGTTTCCGGGTTATGAGGTGGTCGGATACGGTGCGTTCCGCATCATCCGGGACAGCGAACTGGAAATCAACGAGGAAGCCGCCGATCTGGTGGAAGAATTCGAAACCGCCCTGCGCCAGCGCCGGCGGGGGGTGACCATCCGGCTGGAGGTGGAACGGGGCATGCCCAAATCCCTGCGCCGACAGGTGGCGGACAAGCTGGGGATCACCCGGGCGGAAATCTTTGACGGTACCGGCTTTCTGGGGCTGGCGGATGCGGCGGACATCTGTTCCATCGACCGGGCGGACCTGCGGTTTCCGCCCTACCGGGCACGCTTTCCCGAGCGGATCCGGGACCATCACGGGGACTGCCTTGCTGCCATCCGGCAGAAGGACATTCTGGTGCACCATCCGTTCGAGAGTTTTGACGTGGTGGCGCTGTTCCTTTCCCAGGCGGCCAATGATCCGGATGTGGTGGCGATCAAGCAGACCCTTTATCGCACCTCTGCCGAATCGCCCATCGTCAAGGCGCTGATTTCGGCGGCGGAGGCGGGAAAGTCGGTCACGGCGCTGGTGGAACTGAAGGCGCGTTTCGATGAGGCTGCCAATATCCGCTGGGCGCGGGATCTGGAGCGGGCCGGGGCGCAGGTGGTGTTCGGGTTCGTGGAGTTGAAAACCCATGCCAAGCTGTCCCAGGTGGTGCGGCGCGAGCGCAACAAGCTGGTTTCCTATTGCCATATCGGCACCGGCAACTACCATCCGATCACGGCCAAGATCTATACGGATCTGAGCTATTTCACCTGCAACCCGGTTCTGGCCCGGGACGTGGCGCGGGTGTTCAATTTCGTAACCGGCTATGCCACCCCGACGGAGCTGGAAGCGTTTGCCGTTTCCCCCCTGAACCTGCGTGACCGGTTGTTGCAGGATATTGACGCGGAGATTGCCAATGCCCGGGCCGGGCGCCCGGCCGCGATCTGGTTCAAGATGAATTCGCTGGTGGACCCGCAGACCATCGATGCCCTTTACCGGGCCAGTGCGGCGGGGGTTTCCGTTGAACTGGTGGTGCGCGGTATCTGTTGCCTGAGGCCGGGCATTCCGGGTTTTTCCGACCGGATCCGGGTCAAGTCCATCGTGGGGCGTTTCCTTGAACATTCCCGCATCTACTGCTTTGCCAACGGGCACGAGATGCCCTCCAACCAGGCCAAGGTCTACATTTCGTCGGCGGACCTGATGCGGCGCAACCTTGACGGGCGGGTGGAGGTTCTGGTGCCGATCACCAACAAGACGGTGCACAAGCAGGTTCTGGAGCGCATTATGGTGGCCAACATGAAGGACAATCAGCAGAGCTGGGAAATCCTGCCCGATGGCAGTTCCCAGCGTATCCGGCCCAAACGGGGGGAGGAGCCGTTCAACGTGCATGATTATTTCATGACCAATCCGTCTCTTTCCGGGCGGGGCTCCGCCCTGTCCTATGCCGAAGAAGACGCCGGCGAGTGAGCAGAATGGCAAGGGGGCAGGCAGGCCGGCCGGTCGGAAGCAACGGGCGGAACAGGGAGCGGCCGGTGGCGGTGCTGGACATCGGGTCCAACTCGGTGCGGCTGGTGGTCTATGAACATCTTGGGCGAACGCTCACCCCCCTGTTCAATGAAAAGGCATCATGTGCCCTTGGCCGGGGTGTGGCAAAGACCGGCCGGATTGCCGACAAGAATGCCGGGCTGGCACTCAAGGCCATTGCCCGGTTCGGGCTGGTCACGCGCCTGATGGAGGTGGAAGACGTTTACGTTCTGGCCACGTCCGCGGTGCGCGAATCGGAAAACGGGGCGGCGTTCATGGAGCAGGTTGCCCAGTTGATGGAGCGCAAGGGGCAGATTCTGAGCGGTGCGCAGGAGGCGCATTTTGCCGCGCGGGGGATCGTTTCGGGCATGCCCGAATTTGTCGGTCTCGTCGGGGATCTGGGCGGGGGGTCGCTGGAATTTTCACTGGTGGAGAAGGGACGGGACATTCGCGGGGAAACCCATCCGCTGGGGGTGATCCGGTTGCAGGATGACAGTTCCCTTTCACCGCGCCAGGCTGTGAAGCTGGCGGCCAAACGCCTGAAGAAATCCCGCATCCTGCAGGAATGCAGTTGCGACACCTTCTGTGCCATCGGGGGTACGTGGCGTGCGTTTGCCGCCCTGATGCAGCGGCGCGCCGATTACCCCTTGCATCTGGTGCAGGG
>JALWTJ010000447.1 GCA_027082895.1 Hyphomicrobiales bacterium
GGACCATCGATCCCGCAACGGCGTTTGCCGCCATCGGAACGGGCACGCCCATTGCCTGGCCAAATCCCGGCGGCGGGAATACCGAAAAGGTCGATGACATGCTTCATGCCGGTGTCAATGGCCGCGGTGGTTTCTTCAGTGCAACCAACCCGCAGCAGTTTGCCCAGGCACTGCAGGATCAGCTCAACAACATTATCGGACGCAGTACTTCTGCGGCGGCCGTGGCCAGCAACTCGACACGGGTCAGCTCGGATACTCTCATCTATCAGGCGCGGTTCAACAGTGGCGACTGGACGGGCCAGTTCCTTGCCTTCCCGATCCAGGCCGATGGCAGTATCGGCAGTGTGGTCTGGGATGCGGCCAACCAGTTGCCGGCCCCGGCTGCGCGCAACATCGTGACCTGGAATCCTTCGTCGGCTACCGGTGTGGATTTCGTTCTTGCCAATCTTGACAGTAGTCAGATCAGCAAACTGAATCGGGATGGTTCAGGCAATGTGGACAGCCTTGCTGCAGACCGCGTGAACTATTTGCGCGGGGATCAGTCACAGGAAGTTGCAAACGGTGGCCCTTTCCGCAATAGAAGCAGTCTGCTGGGTGATATCATCAATTCCGATCCCTTTTTCGTCGGTGACAACGAGGATTACGGATTCCAGGATCTTCCGGATTCGGGCGAAGGGGATACCTACATCAGTTTCCGCAACAGCAAGAAGGGGCGTACGCCACTGCTGTACATCGGCGGCAACGATGGCATGCTGCATGCGTTCAATGCCAGCAAGGACACGGCCAACAACGGGGGGCGGGAGGTCTTTGCCTACATCCCCAATGCGGTGTTCGACAAGCTGTCGAAGCTGACCGATCCGGTCTACAACCATCAGTACTTCGTCGATGGTTCGCCCTTTGCAAGCGATGCCTGGATCGGCAGTGGCTGGAAGACGGTGCTGGTGGGGTCCCTCGGTGCCGGCGGCAAGGCGGTCTATGCCCTGGATGTGACGGACCCTTCCTCCCTCGGGGCAAACAGCGTCATGTGGGAGTTCACGGACCCCGAACTCGGCTATGTCCTTGGACAGCCGGTCATAGTGCGTCTCAAGGCACAGTCCGGCAGCACCAAGTGGTATGCCATATTCGGCAATGGCTACAACAGCCAGAGCCAGACCGCCCGGCTGTTCATCGTGGAACTGGATAGCGGCAATGTGGCCAAGGTAATCGATACCGGCGTGGGCGGAACCGCGGCAGGGCAGGAAAATGGCCTTGGTGCGGTGCTGCCCGTCGACGACAATGGTGACCGCATTACCGATTATGTCTATGCCGGTGACCTGAAGGGCAACCTGTGGAAGTTCGATCTGACCGGTTCGAGCAAGAGCCAGTGGGATGTGGCCTACAAGCAGAGCGGTACACCTGTTCCCCTGTTCCGTGCCTGTACCTCGGCCGCATGCAATGCCGGGGAGGAGCAGCCGATCACCGCCCGGCCGGAGGCGATACGACATCCCAACGGCGGCATCATGGTGCTGTTCGGAACGGGCAAGTACTTTGAAACGACGGATGCCGCGGTTCCGGCCAGCCCGCAGATGCAGACCTACTATGGTGTGCTCGATGACGGGGCGGCTCTGACCGGCAGCCGAGGGCTGCTCCAGGCACAGTCCATTGCGGCGGAAGGGAGCGTGGGAGGCATAGACTATCGCACGGTATCCCAGAACACCGTGGATTACACTACGCAGTTTGGGTGGTACCTCGATCTGGCGCCGCCGGCCAGCAGTTCGATTGGCGAGCGTGTGGTAAGTGCCCCGATCATCCGTTATGGACGGGTCATCTTTACCACCCTGATCCCGTCCTCGGATGCCTGCGATTTTGGTGGCACGGGCTGGCTCATGGAGCTGGATGCCATCAACGGCAGTCGTCTTACCTATGCGGTGATGGATGTCAATGGAGACGGCAAGATCGACTCCAGTGATGTGGTGGGCTCCGCCTATCCCAGTGGCAAGAAGCTGGATGGTCTGGGGAAGCCGGGCGCCATCATCTCCGCGGGTGACAAGGAGTACAAGTTCATCAGTACCTCCAGTGGCACCATCAATGTGACGACCGAGGCCGGAGGCGGTGACGCCTTTGGTCGACAGTCCTGGAACCAGATCAAGTAGGAGGGAGTGACATGCGTAACGGAAAAGGGATGCGGTTCGCCATGGCCTTGCTCTGTGCCCTTGTGGCCCCCCTGTCTCTGGCCGGCAATCCCGACCGTGAGGCACTGGAGCAGGAGGGGGTGCTCGAGGCCTACTGGCCTCAGGCGGCCCGTGTGCAGATCAGCGGGAAAAGCTATGGCGTTACGGAAAACGCGGCAGAGACGCTACGCAAGCTGCCCGGCGGAACACCCATCTACTATGGGGTCGAGCAGGGGCAGGTCTTCGGTGTCATGCCGCAGCCGACATTGAAAAAGCCATGGTCAAGGGGGAAGTGATGAGACGATATTCGGGATTGCAGGGGTTTACACTCATCGAATTGATGATCGTCTTTGCCATCATTGGCATCATCGCAGCGATTGCGTATCCCAGCTATCAGCAGTACATCGACCGGACGCGCCGTACGGATGGCAAGGCGAAGATCATGAATGTCGCCCAGCTGCTGGAACGCTGCTACACGCGCAGTGGTCGCTACAACGGCTGCGACATCGACAAGGACGGCACGGTGGACTCAGCGGATGGCTCGATTACCTTCACCTCGGATTCCGGGTTCTATACCCTGACGGTCACTCCGACGGCGACGGCATTCAGCATCTCGGCCGCACCACAGGGAGCACATGCCAGTGATGCCTGCGGCAACCTGACGCTCAACGACCAGGGAACGCGTGGAGTGACCGGCTCCAAGCCCGTGGCCGAGTGCTGGTAGGGATCAGCTTTCTGCCCGCAGCGCCCTGGGCAGACTGAAGGTGATGTGTTCCTCGAGGCCGTGGTGTTCGCGCACCACGGCCTTCTTTCTTTCCCGCAGGTAGTCGATGACCTGCCGGACCAGTACCTCGGGGGCGGAGGCGCCGGCGGTGACGCCGATGCGTTCGTGGCCCTGGAGCCAGTCGTCCTCGATCTGCTCCGGGGCGTCGATGAGATGGGCGGTGCTGCCCTCGCGCTCGGCCAGCTCGCGCAGGCGATTGGAGTTGGAGCTGTTGGGCGAGCCGACGACGAAGATGAGGCTGCAGTCGGCGGCGAGACGGCGCACGGCGTCCTGCCGGTTCTGGGTGGCGTAGCAGATGTCGTCCTTGCGCGGCCCCTGGATGGCGGGGAAGCGGCGCCGCAGGGCCTCGATGATGCCGCGCGTCTCGTCCACCGAGAGGGTGGTCTGGGTGACATAGGCCAGCCGCTCGGGGTCTC
>JALWTJ010000448.1 GCA_027082895.1 Hyphomicrobiales bacterium
CCACAACCCGAACTTCGGATTGTTGCGCAATTTTCCCGTCAAACTGTCACCAGCCAGAACAAGGGGAGGTTCGATAAAACCTGCCACCACAATGATCAATATCCCGTGCACAAACAATTGTGCCCAGACCGGTCCCGCCCCGGCCACCACGAACTGGGGCAGAAAAGCAAGAAAGAAAATGGCCACCTTGGGATTGAGCAGGGCCACAACAATCCCCTGCCGGAATATCAGAAAGCTGCGAGGCGCAACAGTTTCGGGTTCACCTGAAAACCCGCTGCCGTCGGAAAGCAGCGCCTTGACTCCAAGATAAAACAGATAGGCAGCCCCTGCCCACTTTACCAGAAAGAACATGCTGGCCGACGTGGCCAGAATGACGGACAGTCCAGCTGCCGCCATCAGGACATGGCCAAAGGCCCCGAGCCAGATTCCCCCCATCGCGGCAAAGCCGGCCCGCCGGCCACCACGCACCGTCTGGCCCAGAATAAAGGCAATATCCGGACCCGGCGCAAGGTTGAGCACAATCGCCGCAGCAAGAAAACTCGTCCAGTGCAGAATGCCATATTCAAACATGCGTTTCAGACCAGCTCCGCCAGGGACTTCAAACAAGCCAATGCTGCACAATCATTCCTGTCCGGGCCCCGCCAGCAAGTCCGCCCGGCACCTCAAACGCGTCGTTCCACCATCATCTTCTTGATCGCGGCAATGGCCTTGGCCGGATTGAGCCCCTTGGGGCAGGTATTGGAACAGTTCAGAATGGTATGGCATCGATAAAGCCGGAACGGATCTTCCAGATTGTCCAGCCGCTCCCCCGTCGCCTCATCCCGGCTGTCGATCAGCCAGCGATAGGCCTGCAGGAGCACCGCAGGCCCCAGGTAACGGTCCCCGTTCCACCAATAGCTCGGGCACGATGCGGAACAGGATGCACAAAGAATGCATTCATAAAGCCCATCCAGCTTTTCCCGCTCGTCATGGGACTGCAACCATTCCGTCTGCGGCTCCGGCGTGGTGGTTTTCAGCCACGGCTCGATGGAACGGTGCTGAGCATAAAAATTGTTCAGGTCCGGCACCAGATCCTTGACCACCGGCATATGGGGCAGGGGATAGACCTTGACCGGTCCCGAAACATCATCCGCCGGCTTGGTGCAGGCCAGAGTGTTCAGCCCGTCAATGTTCATGGCGCAGGAACCGCACACCCCCTCCCGGCACGAGCGCCGCAGGGTCAGGGTGGAATCCACATTGTCCTTGATCCACAGCAGCCCGTGCAGCACCATGGGGCCGCAATCGTCCCGGTCCACATAAAAGGTATCTATCCGCGGATTGTCCTGCGTGTCCGGATCATACCGGTAAATGCGATATTCCTGCACATTGTCGCCCGATGGCCGGGGCCAGGTCTTGCCCGGTCTGGGTTGTGAATTCTTGGGAAGTTTCAGTTCAACCATTTCCTGATCCGCCATATGCGCCCGACTGTGGCGGGCAAAAAGTCTCCGGACGGTCCGATCCACCGGCCCCGCCCCACCGGCCGCCCCCCAAAAGGGGCGACCGGCAATTTTTCGTTGCGCGGGTCCGCCTAGCCCCCGAGGGCGCAGGCAACTCCCGCACTGAACATGAACGCGTGCACCCTGGCCGCATCACGCAGCGTTGCGTGATTGTCCCGGGCCGTGGAAAGAATGTTGATCTTTCCGTCCCCATGGGCCTTGAGCAGGGCCATCTGCGTGTCCGTCAGCTGGCCGGCCGCCTTTTCGATCACGCACTGGCGCAGGTTCTGCGCCGATGCCGCACCGGTACCAGCAGCAATCATGCCGACGGCCAACATGGTTCCCAAAACGATTTTCTTCATGTGTAACTCCCTCTCTCTGTTGAAAACATCCTGCCGTGGCCGGCAGGTTACACACCGCAACTCTTTATCGGTTGACCCGCACGGAACCACGCCGGCCAAGGATCAACCACCCCGATTTCACACCCGCACGGCCCGGAAAGCAAGAGCACCGCGGTTTCACCCCCACGGTCCGGCAGGCCCCCGGACCAGCCGAGCCGGCGGAAGCGGCTCAATATACCCGTTTCTTGGGCGCCAGCTTTGCCAGATCGATTTCATCGGAAAGCGGCGCCTCGTGAACCGGGCGATAGGACAGGGAAACCTCCCCCTTCTCGTTGACCCGGGCAAGGGTGTGCTTGCGCCAGTTCTTGTCATCCCGATCCGGGAAATCTTCCCGCGCCTGCGCCCCGCGGCTTTCCGTACGGGCCTCCGCGCCGTACATGATGGTCAGGGCATTGGCCATCAGGTTTTCCAGTTCCAGCGTTTCCACCAGATCCGAATTCCAGATCAGGGAACGGTCGGTCACCTTGACATCGCTCAGCTTGTTCCACACCGCACTGATGTTGGCGCATCCCTCTTTCAGGGACTGGGCGGTGCGGAACACCGCCGCATCGTTCTGCATGGTGTGCTGCATTTCCAGGCGCAGCGATGCCGTGGAATGGTTGCCCGAAGCGTTGCGGATCCGGTCAAAACGTTCCAGGATCTTTTCGGTACGCGCCGCATCCGGGGCCGGAATCTCCGCCTTCGGGTCCACCACCTCGGCAGCACGGATGGATGTGGCCCGCCCCAGCACAACAATATCGAGCAGGGAATTCGTTCCCAGCCGGTTGGAGCCATGCAGGGATGCCGAAGCGCATTCCCCCGCCGCCATCAGCCCCGGCACCACCCGGTCCGGATCATCCGGGCGCGGATCGAGCACCTCTCCCATGTAATTGGTGGGAATGCCGCCCATATTGTAATGGGCCGTGGGCAGAACCGGTATGGGCTCCTTGGTCACATCCACCCCGGCAAAGATCCGGGCGGTTTCCGAAATGCCGGGAAGCCGTTCCTCGATCATCTCCGCGGGCAGATGGGCGAGATTGAGATAGATATGGTCCTTCTTCGGCCCCACGCCGCGCCCCTCGCGAATTTCAAGGGTCATGCAGCGGCTGACCACATCCCGCGAGGCCAGGTCCTTGAAAGTGGGCGCATAGCGCTCCATGAACCGCTCCCCTTCCGAATTGGTCAGGTAGCCCCCTTCTCCGCGCACACCCTCGGTGATCAGCATCCCGGCTCCATAGACTCCGGTGGGGTGGAACTGCACGAACTCCATGTCCTGCATGGGCAGGCCGGCCCGTACCACCATGCCGCCCCCGTCCCCGGTGCAGATATGGGCCGACGTACAACTGAAATAGGTCCGCCCGCATCCCCCCGTGGCCAGCACCACCAGCTTGGCATTGAAACGGTGCATGGTGCCATCATCAAGGTTCCAGGCAATGATCCCCCGGCACGCCCCCGCATCATCCATCA
>JALWTJ010000449.1 GCA_027082895.1 Hyphomicrobiales bacterium
TGTGGGCCTTACGGCCTTTACACAGGCAATCTGCTCCTCAAGATCGAAACTTCCCGCGGCCTCGGTTGTGATCTGCACGATCATGTCGGGGGCAACATCCCCTATGCGGGCAATGGCCTCGCGATAGCGGCCCGGGTCGAGGGAATGGGCCCCCTTATCCGTGCGCACATGCAGGTGAAGTACCGCTGCGCCACTTTCATGGCACCGGCCGGCTTCCTCGGCAATTTCGCTCACCGTCACCGGAAGGCCGGGATGGTCGGCCTTGCCGCGTCGCGCCCCGTTGGGGGCCGCGATCACCATGGGTTTCATTGCTCAATCGCGCACCACGAATACCGACTGACGCGCATGGCGCACCACGCGGGCGGCGTTGGGGCCGAGCAGATAGTCCTGCATTTCGGGGCGATGGGATGCCAGCACGATCAGGTCGGCGCCAATTTCGTTGGCGGCGGCCACGATCTCCTTGTAGATGGTGCCGGCCCGAACATGCTGGTGGACCGTGATCCCGTCGGGCACATTCTCCTTCACATAAGTATCCAGCACACCGGACACCTCCCGTGTGGCCTTGTCCGAATAGTCCCGAGGAAAGAACGAGCCTACAAGGGCCATGCCATAGTCGGGAACCACCGTCAGCACATGTAGGTCGGCTCTGCGGGTCCGGCTGAGTTCGATCGCCTCGGACAGAGCCTTTTGCGAGCTCGCCGTGTTGCTGATATCAATAGGCAGCAGAATGGCTTTGGTCATGATACCTCTCCTTACGCAGCGGCGGGTTTGAGTTTGCGTGCCCGGCCACGCTGCAGCCAGACCACCAAGCCCAGCAGCAGCAGCCCTGGAATGTAGAACAGTTCCTTGGGCATGCGATCGGCCTTGGTTATGACTTCTTCGATCACCACCGGATTTTCGGCAAAGGTGTCAAATTCACGATCAAGGCGCGCCTTCAGATCCTTGTCCGGGAAGTTCCAGGCAAATCCGTTGAACAGAATACGGCCATCCTCTTCCATGGCATCGATACCGGCGGCAAGCAGGCGATCTTCACCGGTCCCTTCCTTCGGACCCAGTTTTATCTCGATATTGGTCTGGGTGTTCTGGTCGGGATTATCGAAATCCGGTCCGACAAGCTTGAGGCGGATCAGTTCACCCTCGGGCAGATCCTGCAACAGTTGCACGGTTTCGGAGCCGCTGTGGTCGACGAAAGGCGGCTGCACCATGTCGAGCCAGAAACCGGGTCGGAACAGGGTAAAGGCCACCACCAGCAAGGCCACCGATTCCCATATTTTGCTTCTGGTTATGAACCAGCCCTGCGTCGCAGCCGCAAACAAAAGCATGGCAATCACTGCAACAATGAACACGAACACCGCCTTGAACGGCCCCACATCGATCAGCAGCAGATCGGTATTGAAGATGAAAAGGAACGGCAGCAAGGCGGTACGGATGTCGTAGCCGAACCCTTGCAAGCCGGTCTTGATCGGATCCCCCCGGGCGATGGCGGCCGCGGCATAGGCAGCAAGGCCCACCGGGGGCGTGTCATCGGCCAGAATGCCGAAGTAGAACACGAACATGTGCACCGCCACCAGGGGCACGATCAGGCCGGATTTGGCTCCCAGCGCCACGATGACGGGCGCCATGAGGGAGGAAACCACCAGGTAGTTGGCGGTGGTGGGCAGGCCCATCCCCAGGATCAGGGACATGACGGCGACAAGAACCAGCATGACAAGGATGTTGCCATTGGACAGGAACTCGACGAGTTGGCCAACCATGGCATGGGCGCCGGTAAGGGAGATGGCGCCAACGATGACACCGGCGGCGGCAGTGGCGATACCGATGGCGATCATGTTGCGGGCGCCGGCAATCATGCCCTCGACCGTTTCCTTCAGCCCGCGGGAAAAATTGGCTCCCACATTGCCTTCGCCCCGGAACAGCCCCTTGATGACGTGCTGCGTCAGGGAGACGAATATCATGGCAAGACACGCATAATAGGCCGAGAGCGCGGGCGACAGCTTGTCCGGCGTCGGCAGAATGGCCCATAGCAGGATCATGATCGGCAACAGGAAATAAAGCCCGGTCACCGCCGTCTTGCCCGCGTGGGGCAACTCGGTAATGGGCGCATCCGGATCATCCACTTCCAGGTCCGGCTGGCGCGAAGCGACCCAGGCAAGGGTCAGATAGGCAACCAGGGCAACCAGGGCGGCGGAGGTGAAATTGGCTCCGGGGATCAGGGGAGCAAGGAAGCCCATGATGAAGTTGGCCGCAAGGATCAGCACGGCAACCCCGATGAAGCCGCCAATGGTGGAGGCCAGCTTCTGCATCATTCCCATGGAGGACGGAGGCTTGGGCAAACCTTTCAGGTCCAGCTTGCAGGCTTCCAGATGCACGATATAGACCAGTGCAATATAGGAGACCAGCGCCGGAATGAGGGCGTGCTTGAGCAGGGTCGTATATTCAACCCCGGTAAATTCGGCTATCAGGAACGCAGCGGCCCCCATCACCGGCGGCGTCAGCTGCCCGTTGGTCGAGGCGGCCACTTCCACGGCCCCCGCCTTTTCCGGGGTGAACCCGGTCCGCTTCATCAGGGGAATGGTAAAGGTGCCCGTGGTCACCACGTTGGCGATGGAGGAACCCGAATAAAGGCCCGAAAGGCCCGAGGCAATAACCGCTGCCTTGGCGGGGCCACCCCTGAGGTGCCCCAGAAGAGCAAAGGCAATCTTGATGAAATAGGCGCCGGCGCCCGCCTTTTCCAGAATGGCGCCGAACAGCACGAACAGGAAGATCATCTGGGCGGATACGGCGAGCGGCTTGCCGAACACCCCTTCTTCCTGCATCCAGAAATGCCACATGCCCTTGTTGAAGGAGGCGCCGCCCCAGTCGCCGCCACCGATAAAGACGTAGGCGGCCAGAATGCCGGCAACCACCACCAGGGGCAGGCCGAGGGCGCGGTAGACCGATACGGCAAGGATGGCGATGCCGACGACCGCAAATGTCATGTCGATGGGGATCTGGGGATCGGAAAAGTCACCGGCCCGGTTGGCAATATTGCTGTCCATGAGGATCATGTACAGGATGGTGCTGGCTCCCAGCGCCAGCAGGGCCCAGTCATAGGCCGGGATCATGCGGCGGCTGGCCCCCTTCCACAGGGGATAGGACATGGTGGCCAGAACGAGCGCAAACATCAGGTGGATCTTGCGCGAAATGGACAGGTTGCCGATGAACTGGAAGAAATTGATGCCCGTCATCACTGTCAGGTCAGAGGGCAGCGTAGAAGCGATATAAAGCTGATACAGCGCCCAGATGAAACAGATGACCGGGATGAGCGGCCGCTGCCACCCTTCCGGGTTGCGTGCGCCGGTTTCCACCTCGGCCGCCAGTTCCTCGGCCCTGGATACATTATCGGCCTGTGCCGTTTCCGTTTCTGACATTGTCCCCTCCCATGCCGCACATGCCCTGTCTGCGGCTCTAAATTCTTTTCTTGTACCCTTGTGATCTGCTGTACGAACCGGCGACTCTCATTGCTTTGACGGTCGCCCCCTGTTTCGCCCCACAGACAAACTTCAACAAATGGACCGGCGGCACGTCGCCGCCGATCCGGTGTTCAAAAGGAATTGGCGGATTACATCCAGCCCTGTTCCTTGTAGTACTTTTCAGCGCCCGGATGCAGCGGAGCGGACAGGCCGTCCCGGATCATCTCTTCAGGCTTCAGGTTGGCAAATGCCGGATGCAGGGCCTTGAACTGGTCAAGGTTTTCGAAAACGGCCTTGACCACCGTGTACACCACGTCATCGGGCACATCGGCACTGGTCACGAAGGTAGCACCCACACCAAAGGTGATGATGTCCTTGTCGTTGTTGTACATGCCGGCCGGAATGACAGCACGACGGTAGTAGGGGGTGTCAGCCACCAGCTTTTCGATTTCCGGTGTCCAGGCATTGACCAGGTGCGAGGGGCAGGACGCGATGGATTCCTGAGTAAGGGCGGACGGATGGCCCACCAGCCAGAAATAGGCATCGATCTTGTTGTCGCACAGGGCAGCCGAGGTTTCCGAAGACTTCATCTGGGCAGCAAGTGCCAGCTGATCGCGGGACCAGCCCATGGTGTTCTCGATGACTTCCCAAGTGCCCAGCGTACCGGAACCGGGGTTACCGATATTGACGCGCTTGCCGACCAGATCGGGCAGGTTTTCAATGCCCGAATCATCACGGGCCACGATGGTCACGGGCTCGGGATGAATGGAGAACACCGCACGCAGCTTGGTGAAGGGGCCCTTGTCCGAGAACTTGGAGGTGCCGTTATAGGCATGGTACTGCCAGTCGGACTGGGCAATGCCGAATTCCAGTTCGCCGGCACGAATGGTGTTGATGTTGTAGATCGACCCACCGGTGGATTCAGCCGAACAGCGAATGCCGGTATCCTTGCGGACCTTGTTGACCAGGCGACAGATGGCGCCACCTGCCGGGTAGTAAACCCCGGTCACGCCGCCGGTACCGATGGAAATGAACTGTTCTGCCTGGGCAGCGCCGGCAAACGTGCCTGCCACCATTACAGCCAGTGCCAAGATTTTTGTTTTCATATTTTCCTCCCGTGAAAAACTTCACACTATGTAAAACCTTTTAACCTCTTTCCCGACCGGGAAAGAGGAGCGGAACCACAAACCGGGCTCCTTGGATGGACCAATTTCACATCGGCGAAACGTGTCCCCCCGAGATATAAAATGCCCTGCACAACCCGATCTGCCGATCCCGCATGCCAAGGCATCCATCCCTGTGCGATTGAATGCATGGTTCACGGCTTCTTTCAACCGCTCTTTGTCAATAATCCATCCAGAATGTGTGCCATATGCCTTTGTTGTGCCCATAATGTCAGTTTTGCCAAACTTTACGCGCAATTGTGGCAGATTTGATCGTATTTGGTGCAAAACGCTCACATTGGATGCGTCAAACCCGCGGGTGCGGTCGGTACGGACGCGATTCCCCTGTTCCCCTTCACTTCCGAACGAAGAACCTTTGCGCTGGCCTTCCCCTCCTGTCAGATCATGGCCTTTTGCCGATCGCGAAGCCGTTCGGGGGATTGAATTCCCTTTCCGGGCAGGAAACCGGAGCTATTCCTCCGGTTCGGCAAGCCAGTCCGCAAATACCGCTTCGGTGTCGGCCCCACAAACGGGGGGCGCCCGGCGATAGGTAACCGGCGTGCGGGAAAACCTGACAGGGTTGCCGATCACTTCGATGGGACCATAGGCGTGTTTCATGGGCACCCGCATCCCGCGTGCCTGCACCTGTTCAGAGGCAAAAACTTCTGCCAGATCATTAACTTCCCCGCAGGGCACCTTCCGGGCCCGCATCGCAGCAAGCAGGTCCGCGCTGTCGTGGTCGCGGACCCGTTCCGCCAGAATTGCGATCAGCTTTTCCCGGTTTTCCACCCGCCGGATATTGGTGGCATAGTCCGGATTTTCCGCCAGGCCGGGCACGCCCAGAATTTCGCAGAAGCGCTGAAACTGGCTGTCATTGCCCACGGCGACAATCACATGCCCGTCGCGGGTGGCAAAGGGTTGATAGGGCACGATATTGGGATGCTGGTTGCCGCGGCGCTGGGGCACCCGGCCGGACTGGAGATAGTTCATTCCCTGGTTGACCAGCCAGGAAATCTGACTGTCTACAAGAGCGATATCGATATGCTGGCCTTCCCCCGTCATGTCCCGATGGCGCAACGCGGCCAGAATGGCGGTTACCGCCTGCATGCCGCACACGACATCGGCAATTGCCACGCCCACCTTCATCGGGCTGCCCTCGGGTTCACCGGTCAGGCTCATGATGCCGCCAAAGGCCTGTGCCATCAGGTCATAACCGGGAAGATGGGCATTGGGTCCGGTCTGGCCGAACCCGGTAATGGAGCAATAAATGATTGCCGGGTTCACCTTGCGGATGCTTTCATAATCCAGACCATATTTTTTCAGGCCGCCCACCTTGAAATTTTCCAGCATGATATCTGCACGCCGGGCCAGTTGCCGGATCCGTTCGGCGCCTTCGGGCGTTGCCATGTCGATGGCAGCGGAACGCTTGTTGCGGTTGGCGGACAGGTAATAGGCGCTTTCCTGCGTCTGTCTGGCGTTCTGGTCACACATGTAGGGCGGCCCCCATTTGCGGGTATCATCTCCCGTTCCGGGACGCTCGATCTTGACCACATCCGCGCCGTAATCCCCGAGCATTTGCGAACAGATCGGCCCGGCAAGGATGCGGGACATGTCCAGCACGCGAATGCCGACCAGAGGCCCCTTTAGCGGGGTATCAGGATTGATGTTGCTTTTTTCGGCCATTACAGATCCATTCTTGCCCCGCAATAGGGACAGTTTCGCAAGATAAAAGTGACTTTTCCTGGCTCTAGTGTTAGGTAACCTTGCAAAAAGGTGCCACCATGAATCTTCAGCAGCTGAAAACCCTCGTTGCCATTTTCGAGAACAATAGTTTTTCCGCGGCGGCGGACAAGATGTCTTTGAGTCATTCCGCCATTTCCCTGCAGATGCGGACGCTGGAAGAGGAACTGGGGCAGGAACTGTTCGATCGTTCGACCCGCCCGGCAACCCTGACCCCTACCGGAAAGGCAACCGCGCTGGCAGCGCAAAAGGCGCTCAAGATGATCGAATCGGTGCGTCTGATCGGTACCGGTCAGCAGGCAAGCAACAAGATTTCCTTTGGTGTGGTGCCCACGGAAGCGCGCCATCTGCTGCCGATGCTTCTGCGTGCCTTTCATCAGCGCCAGCCCAAGGCGCACGTTCAGGTCCGGTCCGACCTTTCGGGCAATCTGGCGCTGCAGGTGCTCAACATGGATCTGGACTTTGCCATCCTGACGGCCCCCATAACGGCGCTTCCCGAACTCACGGTGCAGGAACTGGTCGTGGAACCCCTGTTCGTGATTGCTCCCCGGCACGTTCGGGCGCGTACCGATGAGGAACTGCTCAGCCGGCACCCCTTCATTGCCTTTGAAGCCATGACATGGATGGGGCACCAGGTTTCTGCCCGCCTGCAGTCGCGCGGTATCCGGGTCAACGAAATCATGGAGGTGGACAATCTTGATGCCATTGAAACCATGGTCACGGAAGGGTTTGGCGTTTCCATCGTTCCCCAGCGTTTTCTGGCCCCTCCCCTGTCGGACAAGCTCACTGTCATTCCCTTTGGCAGGCCCCAGGAAATCCGGCGTCTGGTTCTGGTTCACCGGGCGGGAGAGGAAACGGACCTGCCCATTGCCAATATCCGGCAGTTCATTCGCTCCCGCACCCCTGATCCGGGGCAATGGGATGCACCGCGCAATACCAACAGCTATTGACCCGGAACGCTGGCTGGCAGGACTGGCATGAACGGCCATGCCTGGCCGGCACGAATATCCAACTTCAAGAATATCCCTGTTGACGGGGATTGGCCATGACAGGTAGCCGGGCATTCGTTAGGCTGGGCGCACGTTACCCGGCCTCTTGTTCACCCTGTTTCCTTCCAGAGAAAGCGGATGTGCGATGACTTCTCCGATTCATGATTTTGCCGTCATAGGCGCGGGGATCGCGGGGGCCTCCGTTGCCGCCGAGTTGTCAAAAACGGCGTCGGTCATCCTGCTGGAAATGGAGCCGCAGCCCGGGTACCACACGACCAGCCGATCGGCTGCCATTCTGGCGCCGGGCTATGGCGTGGCCCCCGTTCGCGCCCTGGTAGGGGCATCCGTCCCCTTTCTGCTGCATCCCCCCGCTGATTTTTCCAGATCCCCCCTGACAACAGGGCCGCGGCCCATTCTGACAATTTCTCGAAAGGATCAGCTCGAGGTACTCGATCGCCTTCATGCAGAACTGTCACGGGAAAGCAATGTCAGCCGCCTTGACGCGTCAGAAGTGCACAGGAAGGCCCCCCTGCTCCGGCCCGGCTATGCGGCGGGGGGATTGCTGGACCCGCAAGGCCATGATCTTGACGTGCATGCGCTGCATTCGGGGTATCTCACCATGTTCACAACCAATGGGGGACGTCTGGAAACGGGGGCGCGGGTGGCGAGCCTGAAGCAGACTGACGGGGTGTGGGAGATTGGCACATCCGGGGGCAGCTGGAAGGCGGCAACCGTGGTCAATGCTGCAGGCGCATGGGCCGAACAGATCGGCCGGCTGGCCGGGGCGGAAGTTATCGGGCTGGTTGCCAAGCGACGCACTGCCTTGACGATCGGGGTGCCCGAAGGCCTGCAAACGGACCGTTTGCCGTTCGTGGTGGATGTGCAGGAGCAATTCTATCTCAAGCCCGATGCGGGACAATTGCTGATTTCACCTGCCAATGAAGACCCCATGCCCCCGTGCGATGTACAGCCGGAAGATTTGGATGTTGCCATTTGCGTGGATCGGATCGAAAGAGCCTTTGACCTCACCATCTCCCGCATTGCGAGCAAATGGGCCGGTTTGCGCAGTTTTGTTGCCGATGGGTGTCCTGTCATCGGCTATTCGGAACAGTCCCCGCGCTTTTTCTGGCTGGCCGGACAGGGGGGGAACGGTATTCAGACGGCACCGGCCGCGGCCCGGCTGGCAGCATCCCTTGTTCTCAGGCATGACATACCTGCGGACATTCGCGAACAGGAGCTGAACATACGTTCCCTGTCACCAGCCCGGCCGGGTATCGGATAAGGAATAGTAAAACCTTCCCTTGGCATTGCCTGAGCGGAAAATTCGCGTGATACTGTGGACCTGACCTGCCACAGCGTGCCGCGCAGCGGATTCAGCGATCAGTTCCGCGCAAAGGCTGTCCGTCTCCCGAAGGACGCTTTTTGCCGTGCGGCATTGTCGGTGCGAGACGTATCACCTGCACGAAGGACAGTGGAAACCGGGTCAGTGGGCACTTTGCACGAAACCTGCTGCTTCATCTTCGCAATGGCGCTATCCACATTGCTGAAGTCATAGACTTCAGGGGTATCGTTGCGGCCGGACAGGGAAAAGCCGAACGCAATCGGATCGGCAGCCGGACCATAAGTGTTGGCGCCAGATGTACCGGGCACAAAGCCCAGATACAGAATCTGCCACGGCGTCAACAGAAGCCACCACCCGCTTTTGTCCATGTCGTGATAGCGCTTGATGCTTGCGGTGAAATAGATATAGCCGGCGGCTAGCATACCAAGCTGCAGAAGAACCGATCCCTGCAATACGGATACGAACGCGCTCAGGCCCACACAAACGAGTTGGGCTGTCCACCACTGGAGCCGCGTAATTCGTCCGTCAAATCCAAAGAGATGTCCCATGTGACATTCCCGACAGAGGTAATCCCGATTGTGGCCCATTGCCTGATCCCGCCAAACCTAGGGCACAAGGTGCAAAGGACGAATAAAGCGCTCTGGAACAAGTTTTCCCATTCGGCTAACCTTGGCCTAACCATGTGGCTTGCCCGCTCTTGTGCGAACGGGCGACGGACGTGGCAGCTGTTGGAGACAGTTCCCTCATACACGCAATGCCAAGGAGACATCATGCCCGCTACGACCCGCGCCATTCTGGTTGTGTCCATGGATGTTGATCCGGCCCATGAGGCCCTGTTCAACGAAGTCTATGACACGGAACATATTCCCAACCTGCTCAAGGTGCCCGGGGTGCTTGGCGTTACCCGCTGGAAGGGCGCTCCGTTCCGGTTTGCCATCGGGGGTGAAACGCGTCAGGTGGCAGCTCCCAGCCCCACCTATACCGCCATCTACGAGTTGGAAAACCGGGATGTGCCCTCCAGCGCGGAATGGGCGGAGGCGGTGGAAAAGGGGCGCTGGCCGTCGCAGGTGCGCCCCCATACCCGCAACCGCACCCATGCCCTTTACGAGCAGCACCGGCCCGCCTGAACGCCACTTGTCCACATGAACAGCGCCAGCCCGACCGTGCGGGCTGGCGCGCTTGTTTCAAATTGTCCGACATGCCATCATTTCAAGGGCATTCCGGAAGCATCATGTACCCGTTCAGTTGATCAGGGATGCACGGTATTCAAGAACCTGTTCCGGGTCCATTTCTGACGCCCGCAGGGACTGCACCATTTCCGGCGTTACAGTGGTAATTTCGGAATGGGCCAGCGCGTCATTGCCAAAACTGTTGCGCAGGAAATTTACCACAGCGGCAATTTCAGCGTCCGAAAGATGACCGAAGGGGGGCATTTCGCCTTCGAACACCTGATCATTGACCGTGATTTCACCCGTCATGCCGTTCAGCAGCACCTTGAGCGGAAAATCCTCGGCCAGGAACAGGTCGGAGTTGGCGGCGAGAGGTGGAAAGGTTTCCTCGATCCCCATGGCATCTTCCTGATGACAGGACGTGCAATTGTCCATGAACACGCTCTGGCCATCCACGGCCGTTGCGTCGCCGGATGCCACCTGTGTCGGTTCGGGAGGCGGCGTATTGGACATGTAGGCGCTGAGATAGGCCAGCACCCGTTCGCGTTCCTCGGGGGTCAGTTCGACGCCAAATCCCTCCATGTCGTCCAGAAGACCATCCCAGGAGCCGGCAGAAATTCCCTTGCTCTCGATGACATATTGCAGATCGTGACAGGTGCGGCACTTGGCGTAGATCAGGGAACGGTCCGGGCCGTCCGGCAGTTCGATCTCGGCGGCACGGGCCAGGGGGGAAAGAAGGGCAAACAGAAAAAACAGAAGGGAAAGCGCGACAGCATGGCTGACACCGGTTTTCTGTTCGGCGGCCATGGAAAGGGCGCGCGCCTGTGGCGGGGGAAACGAGGTCACAAACAATCTCCGTCGGTCAAAGGGGGGGCGAAAAATCAAGTCCTGTTGGGGACATACCGTTTTGAAAGAAAAAGGGTGCGCAAAAGCCCTTGCGCACCCCTTGTTGATGAAACGGCTCAGCTTACGCTTACCGTAACGGTATCGACGCCGTTCCACTGGTAGCCCTTGGGGTTCCAGGCGGCGGTGCCGTCCAGCGGCTGGGAGCGGCCCAGCTCGTCAGTTGCGATAACCCGCAGGGTGTGTTCGCCCGCCGGCAGATTGGTCTTGAGCGACCAGTGATGCCAGGCCCAGGGACTGTCCGAGAGCGAGAGTTCCGCATCTTCCCAGGTCTGGCCGCCATCCTTGGATACCTTGACGGAGGTGATGGGGGCATTGCCATCGTTCCAGGCCACGCCGGAAATTTCGACCGGACCGGCCTTTACCGTGTCTTCGGCCAGAGGGGCAAAGATCACGCTCATGATCTTGAAGCCATAGGTGGGCTTGGAATTGCCCAGGTTGTAATCCTTCACCGTGAAGGTCCCCGGCTCCACCGGCGTGTTGACCGCGCGATAGGCCTTGGACTGGAAGGGGGACGGCGACTGTTCGGTCTCGAAGGACAACTCGTTCAGGAACTTGACGTTCATGTTGCCATAATAGCCCGGAATGATCAGGCGCACCGGACCGCCATGAACGGCCGGAATGGGTTCGCCATTCAGCTTGAGGGCCAGGATGGCGTTGTCCAGAGCCGGGTCTGTCAGGTGATAGCTCTTGATCATGTCGGCGCCCTTTGCGGCGGGGGATTCGTCGGCCCCGTTCGCGGTCAGCCACTGGGCATGATCAGACGGCCCGACATCCACCGCTTCGAGCACGGCCTTGAGGGGCACACCCTCCCATTCCACGTTGGCCAGGCCACCATGCTGCCACTGCCCGCCGGGGGCCTTTTCCTTTGCAGCGTAATAGCTGCGCCCGTTGCCGGCGCACTGCATCACGGAAACGCGCTTGACCTGTTCCATTCCCTTCAGGTCTTTCAGCGTGATCGTGCGCGGGCGAACGACTAGACCGCCAACGCGAATGTCCCAATCCTCAATGGCGGGAGCATCGGTGGTTGCCATCCATGCCTGACGGCCTTCGGGCGGAAAGTGATTGCGGATGAACATGATTTCCTTGGGCGTGATGTCATGTTCCCTGAGCAGTTGCAGAGGGGTTTCCATCACACCGAGCTTGGCATTGTGAATGATCATGCTTTCGTTGACGCCGGCGATGATGCTGGCAGGATTTTCACCCTCTGCAAGCGCCACGCTAATCGCGGTCGGCGACACGGCCGCCCCCATGATGCCGATACCGGCAAGCTTGTTGAACTGTCGGCGGCTGATGCCCTTACCCGATCTTTCCTTGGTCATGTCTTCATCTCTCCCAGAAGATAATTGATCCAGCAAAACGTGTGTCCGCAATAGCCGGGCTTTTTGCCGGTAATATGGGTTAGACGTCCGGCGGGGTCCGTTTATTCCCTGCAGGGTGAAAAATATTTGAATTGTGTTGTGCGGTACCGAGAAAGCCACCTGCCGTGCATCCGGACCGGCCGGAAATTTCCCGTCTGTCTTCTATTCAGCCTGCACTGCGGCAGTCATCGTCCAGCGGAAGCGAAACAGGGGTCTTTGCAGCACCCGCAGCCATCTGCTGGCGCAACTGCTGGCGGGCCCGGGACAGGCGGCTCATGACCGTTCCTACCGGAACCCCGAGAATTTCGGCGGTTTCCCGGTAGCTGAACCCCACCACGTCCACCAGCACCAGCAGGTGCCTGTGAGCAGGAGAAATCCTGTTCAGTCCGGCGCGGACCGCCATGCGATCCAGAAGATCATCATCGGCCCTTCCCGACGTGGGAACCGTTTCGATATCCGTGCTGTCGGCGGGCTGCAGCACTTCGCACGCCCTGTTGGTGCGCCGCAGGTAATCAAAGAACACGTTGCGCAGGATGCTGATCAACCAGGAAGGATAGGAAGCTTCACTGGCCGGCCGCTGCGACGCGCTCAATGCCTTGACCACGCTCTCCTGCACCAGATCGCAGGCCAGATCCGAGTCGTGACACAGGACGTAGGCATATTTGAGCATGGAGCCCATGGCCTTCTCCACCTCCTGCCGGCACACGATCATGGGGCTGACCTTCCCACGTAGCAGTT
>JALWTJ010000450.1 GCA_027082895.1 Hyphomicrobiales bacterium
CGATGGTTTCCAGCCCGTCGGCGCGGGCCCGCAGAATGCGAATGGAAGAGCGCACCATATGGCGCACATCCTGGGCAATGACCGCATCCATGCGCCCATCGGACAGGCGCTCGCGCGTGTTGGGGGTAAGTTCGTGACCAATGATGGTGGTGTGCCGTGCCAACCCGGCCTGCTCGATGGTCTCGAGGGCCGTCTGCACATCGTGACTCATCAGGTAGATGCCGGCAATGGGCCGGGCACTGGAAAGGGCGGCGTTCAGAATGCGCCGGGTGCGCTCCGGGTCTCCATGGGATTCCAGGGAAGGCTGAACCTTCAGGCGGGGGGCAAAACGGGCCATGACGGTATCAAAGCCGTGGCGCCGCTCCTGACTGTCCCGTGACTGCATGGTTTCGGTCAGGGCCAGCACGCGGCCGGCGACTGCCCCGGTAAAGCGCCCCATGAGTTGCGCAACGGTGCGCCCGGCCGCCTCGTTGTCGATCCCCACATACTGGGCAACCTCCGCGTTGGGCTGGGCCGAGGCAAAGGCAACGACGGCAATGCCGCGGGCATTGAGCCGGGACACGGCATCACGAACCTGGGGCGTTTCGGGCGCCATGATGGCGATACCGTCCAGCAGGTCACCGGACAGGCGGTCCAATTCGTCCGTGATCAGATGGGGATCGGTTGCCGACACATGCACCACGTTCACCGTCACCCGTTCATGGGCAAGGGAGCGGTTGGCCTCGGCGATGGCGGACTGGACCAGACGCAGGAACTGGTCGTCCCGGTCCGGCAACACGAACAGCAGGCGGTACTCCCGGCCCCGGGCCAGGTTCGCCGCGGAAAGATTGCGCACAAACCCGATGTCGCGAATGGCCCGGTTGACCCGCTCGATGGTCACGGCGCGCACACCGGCCCGCCGGTTGAGTACGCGATCCACAGTGGCCAGACTGACACCGGCAGCGCGCGCCAGATCCTTTGTTGTGGGTTTGCCCATTTGGTTCTCCGTCCGGGCACAAGGGTAATTGGCCGAATGAGGTGCGTCAATCATCTGTGCTTGATCACCACATGCGGGCGGCATACGGTGCGGGCGGCGCCCCCTGCTGCCGGGCTATCCCTGCAACTTATGAAGAAGGCCGCGGCAGGGCGTCATATTCTTCCTGCGAGCGGAGCACCCAGCCCTTTTCGTCCATGCAGGCGGTATAGGCGCCACGATAGATCTGGTTCAGGTTCATCTCCCGCTGGGTCCGTTCCATTTCAAGAACAGCGGGATTTTCCGAGCCGGAGGTGGACAGGTTGGTGTCTCCGCCCGAAGCGATGATGATCGTGGTGGATGTGCGGCTGTTTTCCACCGCCTGGGCCGCCCTGCCCCGGCAAATGGTCTTGTCGGTGGCCAGCTTGTTCTGCACCGCGGCTTCCGCGCTCAGGCTGGGCTTGGTGGCCGGGGTCCAGATGGCGCTCGAGCAGCCACTCAGGAACAGGAAAAAAGCGCCGGCAAAAAACCTTGTATTGCGTGCCAGGGGGTGCTGCATGTTCGTTGTCTCCATTCATATTCGCATCCAGACGGGACCCCTGGCAACGCCGTCATGGCGTCTTCCCGCCGCCCTTACTGTCGACCGGTTGGTCAGGACCGCATCCGGTTAGCAGAAAAACAGCCGCAATGCACATATAAATGTCGTGGGCAGCCCGCGTTGTAATTCGTTCAGAGACTCCCATTGCGGCCTTTGACTTTCTGCCCGAAAAACGGCAAACATGACCGGATTAAATCAGAGAGGAAAACCAATGAAAACGTTTGCTCGAACAATGGCCGTTGCACTTCTTGGCACCAGCATGCTGACTGGTGTTGCACCGGTGAGCGCACAGGAGGCGCAAAATATCAAGATCACCATTCTGGGTGTGGGGGACATCTACAATTTTGCCGACAAGCACGGACGGGGCGGCGTTGCCCGTCTGAATGCCGTTGCTGCCGCCGAACGGGCCGCCAACCCCAATACGATCTACGTGTTTGACGGGGACATGCTCTCCCCCTCGATCCTTTCCGGATTCGATCACGGCCAGAACATGATCGACCTGACCAATATCGTTCCCTTTGACATTGCCGTGCCGGGCAACCACGAGTTCGACTTCGGCGTGGACAATTTCATGGAAAAGATGGCGGCCAGCAATTACCCGTGGGCAGCAGTCAACATCACCAATGGTGACGGTTCCCCGGTTGACGGGCTGGGCGGCGTCGTCATGCGCGACATCGAAGGGCTGAAGGTTGCCCTGGTGCCGGTGGCGCAGGACACGACCCCGGAAGTCACCTCCTCGGGCGATCTGAAGTTCGGCGACACCGTTGACAGCGCCGTTGCCGCCGCCAAGCAGGCACGGGCCGACGGGGCCGAATTCGTGATCGGCGTGGTGCAGACCGACCGGAGCAATGACAGCCAGTTGATCAAGTCGGGCGCCTTTGACGTGATCATGTCGGGGGATGACCATTCCTATGGCACCTACTATGACGGGCGCACGGCCTATGTGGAAACGTCCATTGATGGCCAGTTCCTGTCGCCGGTGGACATCAACCTGACCATCCAGACGCGCGATGACGGCCGGCGCAAGATCCGCTGGGTCCCCAATTTCCGGTTCATCGACACGGTCAACGTGACCCCGGATGCAACCACCCAGGCCAAGGTGGAAGCGTTCCAGGCACAACTGGATGAGAGCCTGAATGTTCCCCTTGGTGCCACCGAAGGCCCGCTGGACAGCCGCCGCAACGTGGTTCGTGGCGAGGAAAGCGCCATGGGTGACCTGGTGGCTGATGCCATGCGCTGGGCAACCGGTGCCGACATTGCCATTGCCAATGGCGGCGGCATCCGCGGTGATCGTACCTATGATGCAGGTACCGTTCTGACGCGGCGCGACATCCTGACCGAACTGCCCTTCGGCAATACCACGGTGGTCACCGTGTTGCCGGGCAGCCAGGTGCTTGCGGCCATTGAAAACGGTGTCAGCCAGGTCGAAAAGGGGTCTGGGCGCTTCCCGCAGGTTTCGGGCATGACCTTTGTCTATGATCCCACGGCCGAACCCGGTTCGCGCGTCGTTTCCCTGCTGATCGACGGCAAGCCGGTGGAACAGGACAAGCTCTATACCGTTGCCACCAACAATTACATTCTTGCCGGTGGTGATGGCTATGGTGCCCTTGGCGGCGGCAAGGTGCTGATCGACAATGCCAATGGCAACCTGATGGCCAACGATGTCATGAACTATATCGAGGCCATGGGCGGCGTTACCGAAACGGTCGAGGGACGCATCAAGACCGTCGGCGAATAGGCGGCATAGACCGCTTCAGATCAGGGCGTTCCGGACCTTGTCCGGGGCGCCTCCCCTCCCCGGTTACCTGAAGGCAGCCGGGGTTTTTCATGCCCGGCACGAAAACCGACGCCCACTTTTCGTGTGGCACAAGTCTTTCCCGCGCGTGCCATTCGCCACGAAAACCAGTGCCCACTTTTCGCGTGGCACGCTGTCACCCCCCATAAGCGCGCCAGAAAAAGACAAGCGTCAGCGCGATGCCATAGATGACGATGGCGTTGCGCAGCAGGCGGTCGGGAATGCGCGTTGCCAGACGCGCCGCAACAAATCCCCCTACCAGCGTGCCGGCAAATACCAGCGCCCCCTCGCCCCAGGCAATGGAGCCGGAAACGGCAAACCGGACAATGGCCACGCTGGCCACCATGGCGCTGAGCAGCAGTTTCACGCCGTTCATGGCGTGAATGTCACGCAATCCCGAAAGGGCAAGAAATGCCAGCAGGATGATACCCAGCCCGGCATTGAAAAATCCGCCATAAAGGCAGATCAGGGTCAGCACGAGGAGCATTGCGGCCACTATCGCCCCGGCCCGCCCCCGGCTCGGTGTCCCTGGTGCTGCCCGGGCCGCCATGTGCGCGCTTATGCGGGGGCCAAGGGCAAACAGGAACACGGCCAGCGCCATCAGCCAGGGCACGACAAGGGAAAACTGCCGGTCATCGACCTGCAGCAGCAGTTCGGCACCCAGATAGCCGCCCAGGAGCGATGCCCCGACATAGGGAAGCAGCAATGCCCGAACGGAGCGCATGTGTGCCCAATAGCCGAACGTGCCGCTGATATAGCCCGGCCAGGCGGCAAAGGTGTTGGTGGCATTGGCCATGACCGGGGGAACCCCGGCCAGCAACAGGGCGGGAAAGGCAATGAATGATCCACCCCCGGCAAGGGAATTTATCGCGCCGGCAACAAGCCCGGCGCCAAATAGCAGCAATATCTCCATACCCCCCCCATTTGCGGAACTGGCCCGCTTCGTGGTCCATACCGATTGCAGGCTGGCCCGGATGGCACTTGTTGTCCAACAAATATCCCTGATCCGCGACATAATCGGCGAGAATGGATGGTACCTTGTATTTCATCGTAAGAAAACGATATAAGGGTTTGCCCATGCTTGCCAGCGTGCTTCCTGCCGACAGGGTCTGGGCGTCTCGTTTCACGACAATTCAGGATACAAACGATAATGGCCGATACACCTGCACACAGCCAATCCACGCCGATTGATCTTTATTTCTGGACAACACCCAACGGGTACAAGGTTTCCATCATGCTCGAAGAGCTAGGGGTTCCCTATACCACCCATCTGGTCAATATCGGCAAGGGCGAACAGTTTGCGCCGGATTTCCTGAAAATTTCCCCCAACAACCGCATTCCGGCCATTGTTGATCCGGAAGGGCCGGACGGCCGCCCGATCTCCATCTTTGAAAGCGGGGCCATCATGAAATATCTGGGAGAAAAATTCATGCGCTTCTATCCGCAGGATACACGCCAGAGAGTGGCGGTGGATGAATGGCTGTTCTGGCAGGTGGGCGGTTTTGGCCCCATGCTGGGCCAGATGCATCATTTCGCGGTATTTGCAAAAGAAAAGATTCCTTATGCCATCGAGCGTTATCACAATGAGACCAAACGTTTGTATGGCGTTCTTGACAGGCAACTTGATGGAAAGGACTATATTTGCGGCGCCTATTCCATTGCCGACATGGCAACCATAGGCTGGGCTCGTGTGCACGAAAAGCAGCAGATCGACATGGCCGATTTTCCCCATGTGGGACGCTGGATCGAACGGATGCTGGCCCGTCCCGGAGTGCAGCGCGGACTGGCGGCAGGGGCCGACAAGGGCTGATCCAAACTTGTGAAAAGCCTTTCCGGTGCAGGCGGCTCGGTGTCGGGGCCCCTGCCCTTTTCCGGCGCACGGGTTCCCATGTCGGCACGAACACAACTCCCATCCCCCGACCTATCGGGCGGCCACGCGGTGCCAGTCCTCGCCCATGCAGATCAGGTTGAACAGCACGCAGCCGGACAGGCGCACGGTGTCCACGTCCAGAATCTCCATGAATCCTTCAAAGGTTTCCCCGTTTTCCGGATTGTAGATGCTCCCCTCGAGCCGGTTCGGGGCTGATTGGGAAACAAGGCTGAGAATCTGCAACCCCTGGATGGGGCGGTCCCGCAGGGCCGGATCCTTGTTCAGGGCGTCGGTAAAATGCCCTTCCAGCGCCGCCAGGTCGTCACCATATTTTTCACGAATATGGGCGGGCACCACGATCTTGCTGATATAGCCGCACAGACCGGTTTCACAGGGAATGATGGTAATTTCGGACTCCGACTTGGTGAGCCAGGTGCCAAGAAGAAGATGATTTTCCACGTCCGGAATTTGCGGCGACATGGCCTGAGGCCCACGCCCGGAAGCACCTCCCAGCCAGGCCGTCGCCGACATCAGCCCGACAAGAGCAATGCGGGCAACAGGGAGAAAGCGGGAAAAAAAGGGCCGCACCAGGCCGAATGGCACCGGCGCGCCAATACACGAACCGCCCCTGGCAGGCGCCACTATTGCCGCATTGCTCCCCGGCGGCGCAGGACCAAGCGGCGCCGGGGCACAGGCATGCCCCCTGCCCACTTGCCCGTGGCGTGCGTTTTCTCGTCCTGGTAACTGGCCTTTGCACCGCATTTCGAGTCCCCTCCAAAAAAGCGGGAAACACGTTCAAGACTGTTTCGGATCGGAAAAATAATCAAGCCGAAAATTGCCGGGCCGGAATCGGGGGTGACAGGTCAACAAAACCCTTGAAACCTTTGGCGTTGGCCTTTAAGCACGGCGGCGGAGAGGTGGCCGAGTGGCTGAAGGCGCTCCCCTGCTAAGGGAGTAGGCGAGGAATCGTCTCGTGGGTTCGAATCCCATCCTCTCCGCCACTGTCCTGCGAGAAAGGTTTCTCCGCCCCCATGGCGCCCGATTTTTCCCGTTGTTTTCGAGGGTCATAGCGACAGGGCTGTTGATCACACGGGTTTTGGTGCGGTTCTGTAACGCATTACAGAACCGTCGCAAATTTGATCGACAAGTTTTCCCGGGTTACGATTTCATATGCTTGTCAAATAAAACCGGGAGCAAAAATACAGTGGTTTGCTGCTCGAATCCTGCGGTGGAGTGAGGCCGCATCTGCAACAAAAGGCTCTCTCCCATTGATAATTATGGCCATTTCGGCCAAAAATATTCGAAGGGGAGGAATGCTCATGAAAGCGCTTTCGGCACGGGACGCCAAGTATAACTTTGGCCGGATGATCGACCTTGCCCGCTCGGAACCCTTGGTGGTTGAAAAACATGGCCGCCCTGTAGTTGTTGTGCTGGCTGTTGAAGAATTCGAAAAACTGAGCGGGAAGCGTGTTCCCGGATCTCAAAACGGGGGAAGAAATAATGGCCGGGAATAACAACGCCCCGCTGGGTTTCGAGGCCGACCTGTTCAAGGCCGCCGACAAGCTGCGCGGCAATATGGAGCCGTCCGATTACAAACATATTGCGCTGGGTCTGATCTTTCTCAAACATATCTCCGACAGTTTCGAGGCCAAGCACGCGGAGCTGATCGCCGAATACCCCGAAGGGGCGGAGGACCCGGACGAATACCTTGCCGATAACATCTTCTGGGTCCCGAAAGAGGCCCGCTGGTCGCACCTGCAAGCCAGCGCCCGCCAGCCCAGCATCGGCAAGATTATTGACGACGCCATGCTGGCCATCGAAAAGGTCAACCCGTCGCTCAAAGGCGTTCTGCCCAAAGAATATGCCCGCCCCGCGCTCAGCGCTATCATGCTGGGCGAGCTGATCGACCTGATCGCCAATATCAAGCTGGAAAATGACAAATCCCGCGACGTGCTGGGCCGCGTCTATGAATATTTCCTCGGCCAGTTCGCCGGTTCCGAGGGCAAGCGCGGCGGCGAGTTTTACACCCCGCGCTCCGTAGTCAAAACCATGGTCGAGATGCTGCAACCCTACAGGGGCCGCGTTTATGACCCCTGCTGCGGTTCGGGCGGCATGTTCGTGCAATCAGAACGCTTTGTCAAAACCCACGAGGGCCGCGTGGGCGACATCGCCATTTACGGGCAAGAGAGCAACCACACCACCTGGCGGCTGTGCCGGATGAACCTTGCGGTGCGCGGCATTGATGCCGAGATCAAGTGGAACTCTGACGGCTCCTTTCATAAGGACGAGCTGCCCGACCTGCGCGCCGACTACACCCTCGCCAATCCGCCGTTCAACATTTCCGACTGGGGCGGCGAGCGGCTGCGCGAGGATGTGCGCTGGAAATACGGGGTGCCGCCTGCGGGCAATGCCAACTTTGCCTGGCTGCAACATATCCTGCATCACCTTGCGCCTTCCGGCACGGCAGGGGTGGTGCTGGCCAATGGCTCCATGTCCTCCACCCAGTCGGGCGAGGGCGAGATCAGGAAGGCGATGATCGAGGGCGAAGTGATCGACTGCATGATCGCCCTGCCGGGGCAGCTCTTCTACTCCACCCAAATTCCGGTCTGCCTGTGGTTCTTGGCCAAGGACAAATCAAACGGCGTGGCGCGGGATAAGAAACTGCGCGACCGGCGCGGCGAGATTCTGTTCATCGACGCCCGCAAGCTCGGCCATATGGTGGACCGCACGCGGCGCGAGTTCTCGGACGCCGACATCGCGCAGATCGCCGATACCTATCATGCGTGGCGCGAGGGCGAGGGATACGCGGATGTGGCAGGCTTCTGCAAATCCGCCACGTTGGAGGAGGTCCGCGCCAACGGCCATGTGCTGACCCCGGGCCGCTATGTGGGCGTGGAAGCCGCCGAGGAAGACGCCACGCCCTTTCCCGAACGTTTTGCCGCGTTGCAGGCGGAACTGGAGGAACAGTTCGCCGAGGGCGAGCGGCTGACGGCGGTTATCCGCGAGCGGTTGGCGGGGGTGGTGGTTGATGGGTGAGTGGAGACCCTCGACATGGGGCAATGAAATCAGCCTTGAATACGGCAAAGCCATTCGCGGCTACAGGGATACGGTTGCACCTTTCCGCGTTTATGGAACGAATGGGCCAGTCGGCTGGGCAGAAACTCCACTTGCACCGGGACCAGGGGTTATTCTTGGGCGAAAAGGCGCATATCGTGGTGTGCATTTTTCGCCTGACCCATTTTTCGTCATTGACACCGCCTATTACGTGAAGCCCAAGACCGACGAGTTGGATATGCGTTGGCTTTACTACGCCATCATCTTCCACAAGTTGGGTGAAATCGATGATGGTTCACCGATCCCGTCGACCACGCGGGCTGCGGTATACGTTCGCGACGTAGATATCCCCCCACTCCCCGAACAACGCGCCATTGCTGCTGTCCTCTCCGCCCTTGACGACAAGATCGAGCTGAATCGGCGGATGAATGCGACGCTGGAGCGGCAGGCGCGGGCGCTGTTTGCCGACTGGTTCGTCCATTTCGGCCCCACCCGCGCCAAGGCGGCAAACCAGCCCCCCTACCTCCCCCCCGAAACCTGGTCCCTCTTCCCCGACCGGCTGGATGACAAGGGCGTGCCGGAGGGGTGGGAGGTGTCCGAGATTGGCAAGGAAGCAAAAGTTGTGGGCGGATCAACCCCCAGCACAAAAGAACCGCGTTTCTGGGGCGGCGGTATTCACTGGACAACGCCCAAGGATTTGTCGGCTTTGAAATCGCCTGTTCTGTTTGAAACCAACCGCACGATCACCAAGGCGGGCTTGGAAAAGATCAGTTCGGGGCTTCTACCCGTCGGAACCGTGCTTTTGTCCTCGCGTGCGCCAATTGGATATGTTGCGATTGCGGCAATTCCTGTTGCCGTGAACCAAGGGTATATCGCGCTGCGCTGCGAAGGTCGTTTGTCGAATATCTACGTCTGGCTTTGGCTGCACGAAAACATGGAAGCGATCAAAGGCAACGCCAACGGCTCGACCTTTCAGGAAATCAGCAAGAAGAACTTCCGCCCGCTGCCAGTTGTCGTTCCATCCGAAAACGCAATGAACGCCTTTAATGAAATGGTGATGCCCCTGTATGAGCGCATCGAGAAAAACGAACTCGAATCCCGCACCCTCGCCAAGACCCGCAACTTGCTGCTGCCCAAGCTCATGTCCGGCGAAATCCGCGTGCGCGAGGCCGAAAAACAAATCGGGGAGGTGGGGTGATGCTTCAAAACATTGCGCCTGACAGAAAACGTTCAAAAGCAGGAAGTTTAACGGGTAAGGAAAAAAGGTATGCCAAGACTCTTCTAGACAAAAAATATGCAGTGCAAGATATTGCATTTATAATCAACCAAGGAAGGGAAAAGACGGTAAATCAATCAGTCATACAGTCTCTGGTGGGTGATAAATGCATAAAGACTGTAGATGATAAAGAGCTGGATAAATTTTTGAAAATCCAGTCGTCCTATGATCCGAAAACACTTTTAAACCCCTTCAAGGATGAGCGACTCATCAGGGCGCGGGAAGCGATGATGGCGGCTGTTCAGATTTTTAATAGTCCAACAATTGTTTTTAAAACAGAGATTTTTTGTGTGCTGGCTAACATTGCCTGGACATATCTTTTGCATGAAAAATTAGAAAGAACAAAAAAAGGATCAAGTATACTTAATAATGGAAATTCCGTGACTGTCGGAGGAACTTTGAATAAGCAAAGTTGCCCTATCAAAAATGAAGCAGTGAAGGAAAATTTAAGAAAACTCATTAAAATCAGAGATGCCGTTGAGCACACTTATTTTGTGGGTGGGGAGGAATGTTTTGGGGCGCTGTTTCAAGCTTGCTGCATAAATTTTGATAAACACATGACAGAATGGTTTGGGCAACATATATCTTTGTCTGAAAAGCTGTCTTTGGCCCTCCAGTTTGTTCGCTTGCAAAAAGCGCAAATTATTGAGATTGAGAAAAGCGATTTACCCGAAAAAATCAGAGCGATAAGTAAAGAAATCCAAGACAGCAATTTTGCAACGGACAATGCTTTCCAGCTGAAGGTATATTATACGACTGAAGCGACTTCCAAAACCAATGCTGACCTGCACAAGTTGCTAAGCAGTGAATCTGGGGTAGCTACGGGTAAAGAGGTCATTAAGAAAGTCAGCCGCGAAAAAATTACACAAAAGCAATTATTGGAATTAGTTCATGAAAAAGGGTTCAAAAAATTTACTTCCACAGACCACATAAATTTTTGGAAAACAAATTGGGAAACAGCAGCAATAAGAAATAAAAAAGCAGGCGAATTTGGTGAAGTTTTTAACGGTTGGGGGTGGTATAAAGACAAGTGGTTGCCTGTTGTTTTAAAACACTGCAAAGATAGCGGGGATAAATATAAATGGCCCGCGCGCCCGTAAAACCAAAGATGTTGCACTGGGCGCTTGAGCGTGCCGGGATGGCACCGGACGACCTGCAGGCACGGTTTGCCAAATTGCCGGAATGGCTGGAGGGCGAGGTTCAGCCGACACTGAAACAGTTGGAGAATTTCGCCAGGGCCGTTCATGTTCCGATTGGCTATCTGTTTTTGCATGAGCCGCCGGAAGAGCCATTGCCAATCCCGGACTTTCGCACGCTTGAAGGGCAGCAGCTGAAGCGTCCCAGCCCGAACCTTTTGGACATGATCTATGCCTGCCAGGAACGCCAGAACTGGTATGCCGAATTTGCCCGCCTCAATCGGGATCTTGAGCTGGATTTCGTCGGGAGTGTAACAACAGCCACTTCGCCGCAAACAGTGGCCGGGAAAATTCGCGAACGGCTGGGTTTCAGTATCGAAGAACGCCGCGATTGCGCAACATGGACGGATGCCTTGCGGATGTTCATTCAGCAAGCCGACCAGGCCGGTATTCTGGTGATGACCAGCGGGGTTGTTTTCAGCAACAACAAACGCCCTTTGAATGTGGACGAATTCCGGGGTTTTGCCCTAGTGGACCGCTTGGCACCTTTGGTGTTCATAAACGGGGCGGATTCCAAGTCCGCGCAAATGTTTACTCTGGCACATGAATTGGCCCATATCTGGTTGGGTGCTTCGGCCCTGTCGAATGCAAGTGCGGCCCCTCTCGCAGGGTTCCGGCGCGAGGAGGTCTGGTGCAACAAGGTCGCGGCAGAACTGCTCGCACCGCTTGCGGCCGTGCGGGCCGAACTGCGCGGCGATGAACCACTCGAACAAACCGTCAGTCGCTTGGCCCGTCACTTCAAGGTCAGCACGCTGGTCATTTTGCGCCGCCTGCTGGATGCGGGTGCTCTGGACCGGGCCGCATTCAATTCAGCATGGCGGGCGGAAATCCAGCGGTTGCAGGAAATCACGCAACGGTCTGCTGGCGGGGGGAATTTTTACAGAACCACATTGTCGCGCGTCAGTCACAGGTTCACGCGCGCATTGGTCGTCAGCACGCTGGAGGGACAAACTCTTTATCGCGATGCATTCCGGATGCTCGGCGTAAAGAAAACCGAGACATTCAACAACCTCGGGCGGGAAGCCGGGGTGATGATGTGACCCGATACCTGCTTGACGCCAATGTATTTATCCAGGCGAAGAACCTGCACTACGGTTTTGATTTCTGCCCTGCCTTTTGGGAATGGCTGAGTGTACAAAATGCTGCCGGAATTGTGGCCAGCGTTGAAAAGGTTGCAGATGAACTGGTTGCCGGAAATGACGAACTGACTGACTGGACAAAGGCGCAAGGCAAAACATTTTTCCTTCGTCCCGATGATTCCATTGTGCCAGCTCTTGCTACTGTCAGTGAATGGGCGAATGACCAGGAATATACGCCGGCGGCAGTGGGCACTTTCCTTCAAATTGCCGATTATTGGCTGGTGGCGCATGCCCTTGCTCATGAATGCATTGTTGTAACGCATGAAGTTCCTTCAGACGGCAAGCGCAGAATCAAGATTCCAAATGTATGCATTGGCTTGCATTTACATCGTGTCAGCTCGTACGAAATGTTGCGCCGGGAACAGGCAAAATTTGTTTTAGGCAAGGAGAGCAAATAATTGGTGGCCAGTTTTATTTCAGAAGATGATGTTGAAAAAATCCTGCTGGAGCAGTTTCAGGCGCTTGGCTATGCCAATCTGTCGGATAAGGTCATCGGCCCCGATGGCAGCGCGCCGGAGCGGGCATCTTATGGGGATGTGATCCTGCGCGGGCGGCTGGAGGATGCGGTGGCGCGGCTCAACCCGCATGTTCCGGTAGAAGCCCGCGAGGATGCGATCAAGCGGATCATCGGCGATGAAAGCCCGCATCTGATCGAGGAAAACCGCCGTTTGCATCGTGCCATTGTCGAGGGGCTGGATGTGGAGTTCCACGCGGAAGACGGCACCATTCGCGGCGACAAGGTGCTGTTGGTCGATTTTGACAATCCCGACAATAACGACTGGCTGGTGGTGGACCAGATGACCGTGATTGAACACGGCCACAACCGCCGCCCCGATGTGGTGATGTTCCTCAACGGCTTGCCGCTGGCGGTGATCGAGTTGAAGAACCCCGGCACCGAGGCGGCCAACCTGCGGGCGGCCTATAACCAGCTCCAGACCTA
>JALWTJ010000451.1 GCA_027082895.1 Hyphomicrobiales bacterium
GGGTAATTGCGCGGGCCTTCCTGAATGGCACGCCCCCCGTGAATGTCCATGGCATCGCCCACCCGGTCCCGCATTGCCTCGGTGGAGCGGTATTTCAACAATGCCGAAATAACCGCCGGCTTCTGCCCCTCGTCCACCATGGACGCGGTCAGGGCCCGGGCCCCCTCGAACATGTAGGCCGATTTGACCAGCCGTCCCAAAGGTTCAGCCACCCCTTCCATGACACCGATGGGAATGCCGAACTGGCGCCGGATGCGGGCATAGGCGCTGGTATGGCGCAAGGCCCCCTTCATGGACATGGAGCCGATGGCAGGCAGGGAAATGGCCCGTCCCGTGGACAGGCATTCCATGAGCATCCGCCAGCCCTGGCCAACGAAATCCACACCCCCGATCATGAAATCCATGGGCACGAACACGTCCTCACCGCTGGTGGGCCCGTTCATGAACGCAGAACCGGCCGGAAAATGGCGCCGCCCGATTTTGACCCCCGGATAGTCCGCAGGCACCAGTGCCAGGGAAATGCCGATATTTTCCCCCTTGCCCAGAAGATTCTCCGGATCATAAAGATTGACCGCCAGCCCCAGCAAGGTAGCAACGGGTGCCAGCGTGATGTAGCGCTTGTCCCAGCTCAGGCGCACACCCAGCACCCGCTTGCCCTCATGCATGCCCATGGTAACGACCCCGACATCCCGCATGCCCGCGGCGTCGGAACCCGCATGGGTGCCGGTCAGGGCAAAACAGGGGACTTCCTGACCCTTTGCCAGCCTTTCCAGATATTTTTCCTTCTGTTCGGGCGTGCCATATTTTTCCAGCAACTCGCCCGGCCCCAGGGAATTGGGTACCATCACCGTGATCCCCGCCGCAACGGAACGGGACGCAATCCGGGAAACCACCATGGACTGGGCCTGGGCGGAAAAGCCCAGCCCGCCATTTTCCTTGGCGATCAGCATCCCGAAAAATCCCTTGTCCTTCAGGAACTGCCAGACCTCGGGAGGCAGATCGGCCCGATTGTGCCGCACATCCCAATCATCGATCATCGCGCAGACCTCATTGGTCGGCCCGTCAAGAAACGCCCGTTCCTCGTCACTCAGAGTCGGTTTGCGGATACCCAACAGGTTCTTCCAGTCCGGACGCCCCGAAAACAGGTCCGCATCCCAGCCAACGGTACCTGCATCAAAAGCTTCCTGTTCGGTCGCGGAAATGGGCGGCAGGATTTTCTTGACCGCCTTGAAAACGGGGCGGGTCAGCACAGCGCGCCGGAACATGGGAACAGAGAAGGCGAACAGCACCACGGCCGGAAACAGGGCGATCACCCAGGCCACGGTGCCATTTTGCTGCAACACCAGAAGGCTTGCCATACCCAACAGCAAGGCCACCGCCGCCCACAGCCAGATGGGAGTGCGGTGATAGGCCAGCAGGGCCATGGCCACAAGGGCAAACAGAACAATGATCCAGAACATGATCGTTTCCTTTCAGGCGGCGTTTCCTTTCAGGCAAAGCGTGCACCAGCCGCGGCACAGCGCGCCAAGAACCTTGTCCATCCTATCCCCGTTTGCCCGCTGACGGCAAACCTGATTGCCAGAACCGATCCGGCAGGGAACTCCCCCAGACACACCCCGTTTCCGGACAGGTCTCCCGGACAGGTCTCCCGGACAGGTCTCCCGGACAGGTCTCCCGGACAGGATAATCTCATCCATGTGACGGGTAAATACGCGCACTTGACGTAAACGTCAATACGATAACCCAATAGTCAACGCCTGTTATTTCCACCCCCGGCAGCACCCGCCATCCGGACCGCCTGCCATGCGGTTTGACCCCTGCGGGATTGCGTGGAATATTGCCTCTGACGCCAACGCCGTCCAAGAACCAGAACAAGGGGCGGGAAAGCTCCGGCATGAATCTCAGGGGAGAAACCGATGACGCTGATTGACACCAATGACGATCTGTACCGCCCGTGGATCGACCACTATCCCAAGGACATCGTCTGGAACAGCGAAATTGACACCACCCCGGTTCACCTGCAGGTGCTCAAGGCCTGTGCGGAACACCCCGATTCCAATGCGCTGGACTTCCTGGGCAAGAAAACTTCCTACCGCAGCATGGGCCACCAGATCACCGCCTTTGCCCGCTCCCTGCAGAAGCATCATGGCGTGAAGAAGGGAACCCGCGTCGCCCTGCTGTTGCCCAACACACCTTTCTTCCCCATCGCCTATTATGGCATCCTGGCGGCAGGGGGAACCGTGGTCAATTGCAACCCCCTTTACACGGTACCCGAACTTACCCACATCACCGCCGATTCGGGCGCCGAGATACTGGTTACCCTGGATCTCAAGGTCATCTTTGAAAAGGCCGAGGCCCTGGCAAAGGCCGGCAATGTCAAGAAGCTGATCGTCTGCCATTTCCCCGACACCCTGCCAACGCTCAAGAAATTCCTGTTCAAGCTCGCCAAGTCCGCCGAACTTGCCCGCCCCTCCGCTTCCCCTGTCGCCGACAAGATCGTCAGCTTCAAAAGCCTGCTGTTGACCCTGAAAAAGCCCGATCCGGTGGACATCAACCCGGAAACGGACGTGGCCGTTCAGCAATATACCGGCGGCACCACCGGCCTGCCCAAAGGCGCCATGCTGTCCCATGCCAATATCGCGGCCAATGCCGACCAGATCGACAAGTGGGGCTGCGAAGTGTTCTATCCTCCCGCTACCGTGGTGGCGGTGCTGCCCTTCTTTCATATCTTTGCCATGACCGTGTGCATGAACGTGCCCCTGTCCAAGGGCTCCCAGGTGGCCATGCTGCCCCGCTTCGAGCTCAAGGCCCTGCTGGACCTGATCGTGCGCACGCGCGCCACCATCCTGCCCGCCGTTCCCACCCTGCTGCACGCCATATCCGTATCCAGAAAGACCACGAAGGAACAGCTGGCCAGTATCGAAGTGGCCATTTCCGGCGGCGCCGGCCTGCCCGGGGAAACCCGGGACGCCTTTGAAAAGGTATCCGACGGCATTCTGGCCGAAGGCTACGGGCTGACCGAATGTTCCCCCGTCCTGTGCTGCGCCGCCCTGCGCGAACGCTCCCGCCCCGGCTCCATCGGCATGCCGGTGCCGGGTACCGACGTGCAGTTCGTGGATCTGGACGACCCGGAAAAATTTGTCGCCCCCGGCGAACGGGGCGAACTGGTCGCCAGGGGCAAGCAGGTCATGCTGGGCTATTACAATAACGAGGAAGCCACCCGGGAAGCCTTCGTCAACGGCTATTTCCGCACCGGCGACGTGGGGTATGTGGATACGGACGGCTATGTCTTCCTGGTCGAC
>JALWTJ010000452.1 GCA_027082895.1 Hyphomicrobiales bacterium
GATGGGGACCATGTGCCTTTCCAGCAGAAATCCGGCCTCCGGTTTCCCGTGCACACATGCCGTGTCAGTGACCCGAAAACCGGTGCCCACTTTTCGCATGACACGCTTTTGCCCTCCCGCGTGTCAGTAATCCGAAAACCGGTGCCCACTTTTCGGTGACACGCGGTGAAACACATCCTCCTTGACCGCCTCCATGGCCACGAATGTGGAGGTGACCGAAACATGGGGCAGGGTGGATATCCTTTCACCCATCACTTCCCGGTAGCGGGCCATGCTTTCCGTGCGCACCTTGAGCAGATAGTCAAATCCGCCGGCAATCATGTGGCACTGCTCGACCTCGGCAAGCTCCATCACCGCCTCGTTGAAGGCCTTGAGCGCCGGAGCGCGGGTATCGGACAGCTTGACCTGCACAAAGGAAATATGATCCCGCCCCAGCTTTACCGGATCAAGCACCGCCGCATATCCCCGGATATAGCCCCGGGCCTCCAGCCGCTTCAGCCGCATCTGGCAGGGGGTGACCGAAAGACCAATGGTCCGGGACAGGCGGGTCAGAGTCATCCGGCCATCAACGGACAGGGCATCCAAGATCTGGCGATCAAATGCATCTATTTCCGACATTTTGCCTCCTGATAGTGATATTTTCTGCAATCTGATCTGAATTCAGGTGATTTGTCTAGCAAACTGCTATCTCAAGAAAGTAATCTCATGGCGGACATGGCACATTGGACGGTGTAAGGAGACCGGACAATGGGCAACAGAACGGGTACCCGGAACGGAAAGACAAAAGGCGCCGGACATGGACTTTCACCCCATGGCGACGAGATGGCGCAGGTGGAAAAGCTTGCCCGGGCCTGCGGGCTTTCCCCGCAGGACCGGCGCGCCATTGCTCGGAACGCCACCGGCCTTGTCAAGGGGATCCGCCGCCATGACCGGCCCGGACTGATGGAAGCCTTCCTTGCGGAATACGGGCTGTCGAGCCGGGAGGGCGTCGCCCTGATGTGCCTTGCCGAAGCCCTGCTCCGGGTTCCCGACGCGCCCACCATCGATGCCCTAATTCAGGACAAGATCGCCCCTTCCGACTGGCGCCGGCACCTGGGGCATTCCACCTCCATGCTGGTCAATGCCTCCACCTGGGGCCTGATGCTGACCGGGGGAGTGCTCACACAGGAGCACGAGGGGCTGGTGGGCACCCTGCGCGCCCTTGTCCGGCGTCTGGGGGAGCCGGTCATCCGAACGGCCGTCGGGGCGGCCATGGCGGAAATGGGCAGCCAGTTCGTGCTGGGGGAGGATATCGGGGCGGCCATGGAACGGGCTGCGGTCAACGAAAAGGCAGGCTATACCCATTCCTATGACATGTTGGGGGAAGCGGCGGTCACAAAGGCGGATGCCCAAAAATATCTTGTTGCCTATCACCGCGCCATTGCGGCCATTGGCACGCGGTGCAGGGCACCGGACATCACGCGCAACCCGGGCATTTCCGTCAAGCTTTCCGCCCTGCATCCGCGCTATGAAGAAACCAACCGCGCTCAGGTGATGGAAGAACTGCCGCCCCGCCTGCTCAGGCTGGCGCGGGCAGCAAGGGACGCGAATATGGGGCTGAACGTGGATGCGGAGGAAAGCGAGCGGTTGGCCCTGTCCCTGGACGTGATGGAGGCGGTTATTTCCGACTCTTCCCTGAAGGGCTGGGCAGGCTTCGGTATCGTCGTTCAGGCCTACAACCGTTCGGCCATGGATGTGCTGGATCACATCGACACATGGCGCCGCACCCTTGATCGCGCCCTGATGGTGCGGCTGGTCAAGGGGGCCTATTGGGACCGGGAAATCAAGCGGGCGCAGGTGCTGGGGCTGTCCCGGTTCCCGGTGTTCACCACCAAGCAGGGAACCGATATTTCCTACCTGGCGGCGGCACGTCGTCTTCTGGACATGGGGAACGGCATCTACCCGCAATTTGCTACTCACAACGCCCATACGGTGGCGGCCATCCTGCACATGGCCGAACCGGGCCGGGCATTCGAGTTCCAGCGCCTGCATGGCATGGGAGAAAACCTGCATGAACTGGTGCGCGCAGCCCACGGCACGCGCTGCCGCATCTATGCGCCGGTGGGAGCCCATCGGGACCTGCTGGCCTATCTGGTGCGCCGCCTGCTGGAAAATGGCGCCAACTCGTCCTTCGTCAACCAGATCGTGGACACGTCCATTCCGGCGGCAGAGGTTGCGGCCGACCCGCTGGATCGTGAGCCGGAAAAGCTTGCCCGGCGCATGGCCAGCATCACGCCACCGGCGGACATGTTTGCACCGGAGCGGCTGAATTCTGCGGGGCTGGACGTGCAAAACCCGACGGACCTGGCTGTTATCGACACCATGCGCGCCCCGTTCAGGAAAAGGACGTTTCGTGCAGCGCCGATACTGGCTGAGAACATTTCGTCCCCCGAAAACGATCCGCAAACACCCCTCCCCGACCCGGTGAACATCATCAACCCGGCCCGGGCTTTTGCCGATGCTGACCGGGACGTGGTGGGCACGGTGCAGGAAGCCAGCCCCCGACAGATCGAAATGGCCCTTGACCAGTGCCGCCCCTGGCAGGTTCCCGCCGCCCGGCGAAAGGAGATCCTTGACCAGGTCGCCGACCTGCTGGAAGAAAACAGGGGGATGCTGTTTTCCCTGTTGGCGCGGGAAGCAGGCAAGACCCTTGCCGATGGTGTTTCGGAGGTACGCGAGGCAGTGGATTTCCTGCGCTATTACGGGGCAGAAGCCCTTGGGCTGTCCCGGCCCGCACTGGGGCGCATCGTGTGCATCTCACCGTGGAACTTTCCACTGGCGATCTTTACCGGCCAGATTGCGGGAGCACTGGCGGCCGGCAATGGCGTGCTGGCCAAACCGGCGGAACAGACCCCGCTGATAGCCGCCCGGGCGGTTGCCCTGTTTCACCAGGCCGGGGTGCCCCGGAACGTTCTGCAACTGCTGCCCGGCCGCGGGGAAACAGTGGGGGCGGCCCTGACCGGCAGTCCCCGCATCAACGGGGTCTGTTTCACCGGCTCCACCCACACCGCGCACCTTATCCAGCGCTCCATGGCCCGAAATGCTTCGCCTGATGCTCCCCTGATCGCGGAAACCGGCGGTCTGAACGCCATGATCGTTGATTCGACAGCCCTGCACGAACAGGCAGTGGCCGATATCCTTGCCAGCGCCTTCCAGAGCGCCGGGCAACGCTGCTCGGCCCTGCGGGTTCTGTATGTGCAGGAGGAGATTGCCGCCGATCTGCTTGAAATGCTCAAGGGGGCCATGGCGTGCCTGAAGGTGGG
>JALWTJ010000453.1 GCA_027082895.1 Hyphomicrobiales bacterium
CGGCTCATCCGGTTCTTGATCCCCCAGTCGTAATTGGCCAGCCCCTTGAGAAAAAATCCCTGCTTGTCCTGCGGACGGTCCAGACCAAAATCCTTGCCGTCCTTGATATCGTCTATGTCTGCCATCGGGAATTCCTGTCTGTTGTCTGGTGCTGTCTGTATCGCGCGTCGCACACGATTTTGTCAAATGTTACTATAGATTGTCTTTTGTAGAAATCAATGCTGATTCCGGGCAATCCGTGGATCGGGCACGCGTGAAACCCGACCTTCACGACGGCAAGGCGATCGGTTGAGGCAGATTTTGCTCCGGCGTGGTCGTGCGCCCTCTTATCCGTCGGACAGCATACCGGCCATTTCCGCATAGGCTGCTGAAGGATCATCCGCCTTGAACACGGCGCTTCCACTGACCACCATGTCCGGTTTGCACGCAGCAATGCGGGGCATGGAGTCAAGGGTTACGCCGCCGTCAAAGGCCAGCAGCTGTTCGGCATCCTTCCGGCGTGCCCGTAATTCTTCCAGCCGGGCGCAGGCCGCAGGAATATCCGGGGCAGCCCCGTCGCGCGGATCAAGGGACAGGACGAGAATGAGATCGGGATTGAGTGCCAGAAGCGGCTCCGCCTGTTGCAGGCTTGTGCCCGGCATCAGGGACAGGCCAGCCAGGACCGGACGCGCGGCCTTTCTTGCCGCGTCACGAATGGCATCCAGCGCCCTGCCCGCATTTTCGGATTCCGCGTGAACGGTGATGATATCCGCCCCCGCATTCACATATGAGGCCACATGGGACAGCGGATCGCGGATCATCAGATGGCAATCGCGCAACGGTCCTTGCGCCCCTGCCCCCTCGCCGGAAGATGGCATCCCGATAGCGCGTACGAACCCGGGTCCCCCCGTCATCTGGGGAACAAACACCCCGTCCATGATATCGAAATGCACGATATCTCCGCCCCATGCCGCCACCTGTTCGGCCGCCGCGCGCAACTGGCCAAGGTCGGCGGCAAACAGGCCCAGACTGATGCCGCGCACCCGCTGCCTGAGCCTTTTCAGCGCCTCATCATATCCTGCCGGTTCGACCATGGTACTTTCTCCCTGTTCTGCCTGTCATTCGTTATGGATCGGGCCTGCTACATGCCCTGATAATTGGGACCGGATCCTCCTTCGGGCGGACACCAGTCGATATTCTGCGCCGGATCCTTGATGTCGCATGTCTTGCAGTGAACGCAATTGGCGGCATTGATGACGAATTGCGGTGTTCCCTGCGCATCCCGCGTTATTTCATAGACCCCGGCGGGGCAGTAACGGGTAGCGGGTTCGTCATAATCGGGCAGGTTCCGCGTCAGGGGAATGTCCGGATCGCGCAACCTGAGATGAACGGGCTGGTCTTCACCATGAGAGATGTTGGCCAGAAAGACCGAGGATGGCTTGTCAAAGGTCAAAACACCATCCGGTTTCAGTGAAGGAATGGGAGCGGCCTCCGCCGCCTTTTTCAGGCATTGGGAATCCGGTTTTCCGTGGCCCAGGGTACCAAGGGGTGAGCGGGCAAACAGGGTTTGCATCCACAGTTCTGCTCCGGCGAGCGCTGTTCCCCAGAAGGTGCCAAACCTTTCCCACATGGGCTTGGCGTTGCGGACCGGTTTCAAATCCCTTTCTATGTCACCGGCAACCACGAAATCGCTCAGGCCCTGCAACAGGTCATTGCCCCGGCCTTCCGCAAGGGCATCAAAGACCATTTGCGCGCACTTCATGCCCGAGCGCATGGCGTTGTGAGCCCCCTTGATGCGGGGCACGTTCATGAAGCCGGCGGCACACCCGACGAGCGCTCCTCCGGGAAATTCCAGGCGCGGAATGGATTGCCAGCCACCCGAGGTCATGGCGCGGGCTCCCCAGGCGATCCGTTCCCCCCCTTCGAGCAGGGCGGCCACATGGGGATGGGTCTTGAAGCGCTGCATTTCATCAAAGGGTGACAGATACGGGTTGGAATAGTCGAGATGGGTGACAAACCCGACCAGAACGCGCCCGTCGGCGGCATGGTAGATGAACCCGCCCCCGCCGGTATCATTGGGCAAGGGCCAGCCAAAGGTATGCTCCACATGGCCCGGCCGGTGGCGGGCCGGGTCCACCTGCCAGATTTCCTTGATCCCGAGACCGAACTTTTGCGGATCGGAATCCCGGTCCAGATCAAAATGCCTGATGGCGCTCTTGGACAGGGAGCCGCGCGCGCCCTCCGCCAGCAGGGTATATCTGGCATGCAATTCCATGCCCGGGGCAAACTCGGGTTTTTTGCTTCCATCCCGCGCCCGGCCCATGTCTCCGGTTGCGACACCGGCAACGGCCCCGTTTTCATCGAACAGAAGTTCACTTGCGGCAAAGCCGGGGAAGATGTCCACGCCCAGGGCCTCGGCCTGTTCGGCAAGCCAGCGGGTAAGCTGCCCCAGGGAGACAATGTAGTTCCCCTCATTGGAGAGCATGGGCGGCAGAAACAGGCGGGGAATGGAAAATATTCCCTTCCTCGTGAGAAAGGCGAACCGGTCGCTGGTCACTCTTGTCGTGACCGGAGCGCCCTTTCCCTGCCAGTCGGGAATGAGGTCGGACAAAGCGGAAGGATCGATAACGGCGCCGGACAGGATATGGGCGCCCACTTCCGCCCCCTTTTCCAGCACCATGACCGACAGGTCGCTTCCCGCATCGCGGGCCAACTGCTTCAGGCGGATGGCGGCGGCGAGCCCGGCCGGCCCCGCGCCGGCAACCACAACATCAACCGCCATGGATTCCCGTTCTGTCATATGGCCCTCTTGGTTCTGAATTTCCGGGTTCGACATCTGGTGCGCGGACCCGATGCGTTTCGGCTGGGCCCGATGGCGCTGCCAACCTTGCCGATCGAAATGCTGCTTTTCTCTAGTTACCGCGGCAGGCAGACGCAACCGGAAATGCTATGGAAGACGCAGGAAACCTCCTGTTCGCAGGCTATCATCCATCCAAACGGACGTTAATCATGTGTTTACAAATTTTGACTTTTCCCGCCGCAATATGGTACAAATAGCAGGTGGGGGACTCTCTCGTTTTCAACGAAAGAATTTGGAGGACCAGGTTATGAAATACAAAAAAATACATTTTCTGAGGAAGTTTGTTCTTGCCCCACTCGCGGCAAGCAGTATCGCTGTTCTGGCGCCGGTTGTTCCGGCCAGCGCCAATAACGCCATCGAATACAAGCTGCATGTGATTGACTGTTTCGGGATTATGCTCACCGACCCGGCACGACATGCAACAGAATGCGGCGAAGGAAACCTGACTCCCGGGCCGTT
>JALWTJ010000454.1 GCA_027082895.1 Hyphomicrobiales bacterium
AGCAACTGGCCAGGGCCTTGCTGCCTGAAGTACTGGACCCCGCGGCCAGCGCCCCCCATGACAGTTCTACCCGCGGTCTGCTCGCGGCATTTCATCGGTTGCAGGAACAGAACTGACATTCTTTCCCGCGCCGGCGCACATGGAATGGGCAGCGACAAGCGTGTTTCTGCACGGGCAGTTGTACTGCCACTGTCCCGCGCGGGCTTTCCAATCGATAAAAGGTATTCTATAGGTATTGAATTCGTGGGATTTGAAATCCAAACGCAAACAAACGCGCCCTTGGAGCGCCCCTTGACCGCGAGATTGGCCAACCGGCGATAATTGGCATGCCCCATGGTCCGACAGCAGGTCGGGCGGGCAGGCTGGTAACAAAGGGACGGGAAGCATGACCATGCAACTGGAGGCTTTTTTTGATCCGCGGGGCTGGTTGTCCCCATCGGGCGGGCCGCGTTACCTGCAGTTGCGCCGTCACCTGATGCGCGCCATCCGCTCCGGCGAAATGGAGCCGGAAACCCCCCTGCCGCCGGAGCGCGATATTGCCACCATGACCGGCCTGTCCCGTGTGACGGTGCGCAAGGCCATGGGGGAACTGGTCGAGGAGGGCCTGATTACCCAGCGGCGCGGTTCGGGTTCGTTTGTTTCGGGCAAGGGGCAGCGGGTGGAACAGTCCCTGTCCGTCCTGACATCCTTCACCGAGGACATGGCCCTGCGCGGCAAGACGGTGCAGTCGAAATGGCTGGAGCGGGGCCTGTTCCTGCCCACCCCCAAGGAGATCGAGCTTCTCCGTTTGCCTCGGGATTCCAGCGTGGCCCGCCTGTCCCGGTTGCGCAGTGCGGACGGGGTGCCGCTGGCCATCGAACGGGCTGCGCTTCCCCCCGACATTCTGCCCAACCCGCTGCTGGTGGAAACATCGCTCTACCAGGTGCTTGGCCAGAATGGAAACAGACCCGTACGGGCTGAGCAGCGCATATCGGCCACCAACCTGAACAGCAATGATGCCCGGATCCTGAATGTTGATCCGGGAGTGGCGGGGCTGCAGATCGAACGCATTTCCTATCTGGAGTCCGGCAAGATCGTCGAGTTCACCCGCTCCATCTATCGCGGCGACAAGTACGACTTCGTCGCCCAGCTTCAATTGTCCAAATAGGGTGCGCTGATAACCCCGCCAGGGGGGGCACCGGCAGGTCCGGGGGCGCGGCTCGCTGGCGGTCAACCGCTGTCAGGCATCATCAAGCAGTGTAAGGATCGCACGGCAATTCTGGATTTTGCCATAGCAGCAATCTTCCAGCATGAAACCGATCAGATCATTCACCCTGCCGATGCAGGCGGCATAATGGATTTCACGCTTGTGGCGTGACGAAGAAAGCCAGCCTGCCCGTTTCAGAATGGCCAGATGCCCTGACAGGGTGGAAGGAACAATCCCCAGTGCCCGCGATATTTCCATGACCGGAATGCCGGAAGGTTGCGTGCGCACGAGCATTCGGAAAATGGCAATCCGGGAGGGGTGTGCCAGGGCGCTGAACGCTTCGATGGCTTCTGTCTCGGTCATGCCCCGCTGTTAGCGGAATTGGCACGCCCTGACAAGTTGCCCCTGTTGACAGACAGGCGGGGCTGAACCTGGCGAATATGGCTGCGTGGGAAAAGAATGGTACGCCCGGAAAGATTCGAACTTTCGACCGTCCGATTAAAAGTCGGATGCTCTACCACTGAGCTACGGGCGCCTGCATATGGGGGAAACGTGATCGTTCCAGTGTCCGACGGGAGAGCCCGTGCAGGAATGACCGATCAGCTCCACACCTGAATGCGAGGGGAACATAGAGATTGCCTTGTTCCTGTCAACCACAATAACACGGTTTCTGTTAACGGTTTTGCCACGCGGGAGCGGGGGGCGTATTGTGCGACCCGCTGTCGGTGTTCATGACTCCTTTTGAGTGCGCACGAAGGAAAAAAGGCAGGTAAATCAGCGTTGGAGCCGCGTGATGGAAAAGGCAGCACGCAGTTCTTCCCCCGGGTTCTTTCCCTCAATCAACTGCGCCAGAAACTGCGCGGAGGTTGTTGCCTGCGTCAGCCCATAATGGCCATGCCCGCAATTGTAGAAAATCCGCTCTGATGTACTGGATCGGGAAATGACCGGCACGGAATCGGGAAGGGCAGGGCGGCTCCCCATCCATGCACGGGCATCATGCGGGGCCAGTCCAGGAAAAATATCCAGGCTGATGCGCTTGAGTGCTGCGAAAATGCGCTCGTTTTCCGGCCGGTCGGGGGACCGGGAAAATTCCGCCCAGCCACCAATGCGCAGGCCTTCGCGCACATGGGTGATGGCCAGTCCCCGGTCCGGCAGAACCAGCGGTACATCAAGCACGAATCCGGGGTCGGGAAAGGTCAGGTTGTAGCCGCGTTCTGCCACCAGCGGTAACGTCTCGCCCAGACATGCGGCAAGAGGGCGCGACCATACACCCGCGGCAATCACTGCCCGGTCGTAAATGGTCGTTCCGCCTTCGTGCGTGATCCGAACGGTGTCTGCGTCCGCGGCAAGGCCGAGAACCTTTTTCCTGTGGAATCGGACTCCCCTGTTCGCAGCTGCATGTGCCAGCCCCTGAACAAGTGCAAACGGATCTGCCACCTGCGCCCAATGGGCACAAAAACGGCCATGGGTAAATTGCGGGCTTATGCCGGGCACCAGCCGGGCAACGGCAGCATGATCCAGTTCTTGTGATGGAAATCCCGCCCGTTCGCGCGCGCTCCACAGGGCAGCGCCTGCAGCAAGGCTGCGGACATTGTCGTGCAGGACAGCCACCCCGTTTGCGCGCATCATGTCTGAAATGCCCGCCTGCCCCAGAAGTTTTTCGGTTTCCTCGATGGCTTCCCGGTTCAGATGCAAAAGGGCCTTGGTGGATGCTGCAAACCGCTGGTTGCGGGCGGCGGCCAGAAAGCGCATCAGCCAGGGAGCCAGCCGCAGCTTTTCCACCCCCGGAAGGCGCAAGGGCGCATCCGGGCGCACCATCATGGTCAGACCGGTGCGCAAGATGCCCGGGCGCGTCATGGGAAAGATATCCGCCGCCGCCACATGCCCGGCATTGCCGCGCGACGCCCCGGCCTGTCCGGGGGGACAGGGATCATAAACGCTCACATTGTGGCCCCGTTGCGCCAGAACAAGGGCGCTGGCAACGCCAACAATGCCTGCGCCAATGATGCCGATGGAGGCGTTGCATGCTGGCGTGCCGGCCATGGCCTTCAGTTCACCAGATCAAGGGCATCGCCCCAGCAGTCCGCTACCATGTAGCCCTCTGGATA
>JALWTJ010000455.1 GCA_027082895.1 Hyphomicrobiales bacterium
TGATGCCCCCGCCAACCTGATCCAGACCGTGATCGGGGAGCGCGATGTGGGCGAAACCCTGGTGGAAAGCGACGACGTGGCCATCGTTTCCGCTACCGGTTCCACTCGCATGGGGCACGCGGTGGGGGAGGTTGTGGCGCGCCGTTTCGGCCGCTCCATCCTGGAACTGGGCGGCAACAATGCCATGATCGTGGCCCCCAGCGCCGACCTGGAAATGGCCCTGCGCGCCATCGTCTTTTCCGCCGTTGGCACCTGCGGGCAGCGCTGCACCAGCCTGCGGCGCCTGATCGTGCATGCAGACATTTACGACCAGCTGGTGCCCCGTCTCAAGGCAGCCTATGACGGGCTGCCCATTGGCGACCCCTTGCAGGAATCTTCCCTTGTCGGCCCCCTGATCGATCAGCAGGCCCTTGAGGCGATGCAGGACGCCCTGGATCGGGCCCGAACGGAAGGCGGCACGGTGCATGGTGGCAGCCGCGCCCTTGGCAACGTGTTCGAACAGGCCGCCTATGTGCACCCCGCCATCGTGGAAATGCCCGCCCAGACGGACGTGGTGCGAAAGGAAACCTTCGCTCCCATCCTTTATGTCATGCGGTATACGGACCTGGACGAGGCCATCGCCATGCAGAACGATGTGCCCCAGGGCCTGTCTTCCTGCATCTTTACTACCGACGTGCGCGAGGCAGAAGAGTTCCTGTCCGCCTCCGGCTCCGACTGTGGCATTGCCAATGTCAATATCGGGCCTTCGGGGGCCGAGATCGGCGGTGCGTTCGGCGGTGAAAAAGAAACCGGCGGCGGGCGTGAATCCGGCTCCGACGCCTGGAAGGCCTATATGCGCCGCCAGACCAATACCGTCAATTATTCCCGCGAACTTCCCCTCGCTCAGGGTATCAAGTTCGACCTGTAAAGGATTGTAAGAAAAATGAAATTTTCAAAAATTGCCGTGCTTGGTCTTGGGAAGGTCGGCAAACTTGCCGCCCGGCTTCTTCACGATTCCGGGTGCGAGGTAACCGGCTACGATACCCGCACGCCCCGGGAAGAATTGCCCTTTGACATCGCCCGTGCCGACCTGTCGGATACGCAAGACCTGTCTCGGGAACTGGCCCGCCATGACGCCGTTCTGTCCTGTCTGCCCTACCATCTGAACATCGGTATCGCTACCGCGGCCCACGAGGCCGGCATTCACTATTTCGACCTGACCGAGGATGTGCCCACCACCAACGCCATCATCGAGTTGAGCCGTACGGCAAAGGGGCTCATGGCCCCCCAATGCGGTCTTGCCCCCGGATTTGTCGGCATTGTCGGTGCGTCCCGCATTGCCATGTTCGACAAGTGCCGTTCGGTGCGCATGCGTGTGGGGGCCCTGCCGCGCAACCCCACCGGACGGCTCGGATATGCGTTCAACTGGTCCCCTGAAGGAGTCGTCAACGAATATCTGAATGATTGCGAAGTGATCGAGGAGGGGGAACGCAAGTGGGTTTCCCCCATGGAATGGCATGAGATCCTTTACATTGAGGGGGTCAAGCTGGAGGCATTCACCACCTCGGGCGGGCTGGGCACCATGTGCGAGACCTATCTGGGAAAGGTGGACAATATCGACTACAAGACCATGCGCTATCCCGGCCACATGGACCTGATGAATTTCTTCTTCCATGAGTTGCTGATGCGCGAAAACCGCAAGGAAGCCGGCGAAATACTGGTCAAGGCCAAGCCGCCGGTGCAGGACGATGTGGTCTATGTCCATGTGGCGGCGGAAGGGACCATCGAGGGGCGCCTGCAGCGCGAGGAATTCGTTCGCGCCTACCGGCCGATGGAAATTGGCGGCACTATGCAGACCGCCATCGCCTGGACCACTTCCGCTTCGGTGGTCGCGGTAATCGAGATGGTGCGCGCCGGGGTGCTGCCGGACAAGGGTTTCCTCAAACAGGAAGATATCGCCCTGTCCGACTTTCTGGCGACCCGGACGGGGGCCTTTTACGCCTGAGCGGTTGCCTCCGGCTTCCAAGTGCGGGACAGCAGGGCGAGCCAGTTGCCCATGCAGATCTTTTCGATCAGTTCCGCACCATATCCATGGCCGCGCATGGCGGCGCGCCATGCCACCAGTCCCGCGCTGTCAGCCATGGCGCGCGGGATCATCGCCCCGTCAAAGTCGGACCCCAGCCCGACCCGGTTCTCCCCGAGCTTTTCCAGCAGGTGGTCCAGATGGGCCAGCATCATGTCGAAGCCCGTATCGTCCCGCATCTGCCCGTCGGGCCGCAGGAAGGCGCAGGCATAGTTCAGCCCCACCATGCCGTCACTGTCCCGGATCATGGCCAGCTGTTCGTCGGTCAGGTTGCGCGCATGGGGGCAGATGGCATGGGCATTGGAATGGGTGGCCACCAGCGGGGCATCGCTCAGGCGCGCCACGTCCCGGAAACCGGCTTCGTTCATGTGGGACAGGTCGATCATGATCCCCAATTCGTTGCACCGGCGCACCAGTTCCTTGCCCGGACCGGTCAGGCCGGGCCCCGTATCCGGGCTGGAAGGGAAACGGAACGGCACCCCGTGGCCGAATGCGGTCGGGCGGCTCCATACCGGCCCGATGGAACGCAGGCCCATGTCATGGAGCGTGTCCAGAGCTTTCAGATCCGTGTCGATGGCCTCCGCGCCTTCCAGATGCATGATGGCCGCCATGGTGCCCTGCGCAAGGCAGGTCGTGATCTCCGCCACCCCGGTGCAGATCCTTAACGCCCCTTCCGCTTCCAGCTCCTTGAGAATCCGTGCCTGCGCCATGGTGATCTCCAGAGCCACATCCTGCGGGACCGGCGGGGGCAGGGGGACATCATAGCTGCCACCGGACATGCCGTAGCCGTCTCCCTCCTCGAAATCCTGTACCGGCACATAGATGGCAAAGAAGCCGCCCGCAAGGCCGCCCTTTTGCGCCTTGATCCGGTCGATATGGCAATCATTTCCCGTGAGGAAGGCGGAACGGGCCGCGGGGCCAGCAAGATATTGTTTGAACAATGCATCATTGTGTCCGTCAAAGATCAGCGGGCGGTTGGGGGACTGGGGCACGGAATCAACCTTGTTGAAAGTTTCTCTTTCAGGCTCTTATATGCTTGGGCAGTGGGATGCGAAGGAATAGTATCATGGACAACAGCGAATTTGCCTCCAAGACCGCCATCGTCACCGGTTCCAGCGGCATCGGTTTTGGTGCGGCCGAGCGGCTGGCGGCGGCGGGCGCCCGGGTGCATCTGTGCGGCAATGATCCCGCCCACAATGACGCAGCGCGCGAGAAAACCGCCCACCTTCCCG